>JAUZQH010000046.1 GCA_030951065.1 Mariprofundus sp.
AGGGAAAGGAAGGGACGTATGATTGAAAAAATTCATAAATCCGAGGCTGAATGGAAACAGCTGTTAAGCCCGGAGCAGTTCAATGTACTCAGACAGGCGGGGACAGAGAGAGCATTCAGCAGCGCCTTGAACAAGGAGTACGGCCGGGGAAGCTATGTTTGCGCCGGTTGCGATTTACCGCTGTTTGAATCGGATACCAAATTCGACAGTGGTACCGGCTGGCCCAGCTTTTATGCGCCGATTGAGGGCAGTGTTGAAACCAAGCGGGACTTTATGATGATTCTTCCACGTACCGAATATCACTGCGCCCGCTGTGGCGGCCATCAGGGCCATGTCTTTAATGATGGCCCCGAACCGACCGGCCAGCGCTGGTGCAACAACGGTGTGGCGCTGAAATTCATTCCGTCCTGAATCTTCTGCCTAAAAAACAGCGTTTTCCGGCTTCTCTGAAGCATGAGGAAATGTCAGAGTCGCCGCATGTCTGAACTGGATACACATACACAGGTTTATCGTGTCGATCTGGGCACGCGCTCCTATGATATTCATATTGAACCCGGCTGCCTGGATGGCCTGGGTAAAGCGATGGGCGACCTGTTTGATACACCTTCTCGCTGTATGATCATCAGCAATGTGACGGTTGCGACATTGTATATGGCGCAGGTACGCAATTCGCTGGAGCAGCATGGCTGGCAGGTATCCGAATGTATCCTGCCTGATGGTGAGCGTTACAAAACAATGGACAGCTTCAGCCGGATCATGGATGCACTGATGCATGCCAGACTTTCACGCAATGAGCCGGTCATCGCGTTGGGCGGTGGCGTGGTGGGTGACATGACCGGTTTTGCTGCCGCCTGTTATCGGCGCGGTATCCCGTTTATTCAGGTGCCGACCACGGTGCTTGCACAGGTAGATTCCAGCGTGGGCGGTAAAACTGCGATTAATCATCCACACGGGAAAAATATGATCGGGGCGTTTTATCAGCCGCGCCTCGTGTGGATTGATCCGCTTGTATTAACCACGCTGGATATCCGTGAAATCAGGGCCGGTCTGGGCGAGGCAATCAAATACGGATTGATTCGGGATGCCGCTTTTTTCGACTGGATGCAACAGCATATGCAACGTGTGCAGGATCTGGATGCCGGGGATCTCTCAACCATGATTCACGCCTGTTGTCGCCATAAGGCCGAAGTTGTGATGGCTGATGAGACCGAGCAGGGCATACGTGCATTGCTGAATCTGGGGCATACCTTTGGCCATGCGATTGAATCGATGACACATTATAGCGAATTTTTGCATGGCGAAGCCGTTGCCATGGGCACATTGATGGCGGCACGCCTGTCTGAGCAACTGGGCTATGCCGGCAGTGGCATTGAAGAACAGATTCGCGACTGCTATCAACAGGCGGGATTGCCGACGGCTATCCCGAACTTCAGTGCTGATGCATGGCTGGATGCCATGGGGCATGATAAAAAGAATATAGGCGACCGGATTCGGTATATTTTATTGCATAATATCGGCAAGGCCTTTGTGGCCGAGCATGTTGACCCTGCAGCCATAAGGCAACTGATCCATTCTTATGGTTGAACGCGCAACAAGCCCGCATGAATCATGCGGGTTGAAACAATATGGGCTATACTGATATCTGTATGAGATTTGAACACCTTCATGCAGGAGGACATTAATCGTGGAAATTCCTTCCATACATCCTGAGCAGGATCACCATAGTATCCTGTTACAGCCTTCCAGTTGTGTGAGCAAGCTGGAGAACCTGGCCCTGTGGTTTGCCAAGCGCCAAAACAAGAAGGTTCCTGATTCAATTAACGCGGCAACAGTTTTATTTGCTGCAGATCACAGTGTCACCAACGGCATGGATTATCATAAGGCCGTGTCAACCAGGGAGCGGATTTGCAATGCCGCGGCAAGCGACTCTGTCATCTCTGAACTATGTCGACAGGCGGGCAGCAGATTGCATATTGTTGACGTGGGTGTGCGCGGATGTCTTGCTGATATCGATGCGGTAGAACATGCCAAAGTTCGTTCCTCCGGCACCGCTGATATCACAGTCGAATCAGCCATGAGTCAGGCAGAATATTGGGAAATCGTCGGAATCGGCGAAGAAATGGCCAACCGTACTATTGCGGCAGGAGCCAATTTGCTTATTGCCGGATCCATTGGAGCAGGCGATCATATTTCCATTGCAGCAATTATTTCCGAGCTTGTTGGCCTGTCTCCTGAAGCCGCGTTGACATCGGATCCTGATACAAGTCCCGAAACCCGTGCCCGCGAGATCATGGCAATAGAAAAAGCCAGAGCCCGTGCCATCGGCACACCCTCCCATGATGTGCTCAGGGAGTTGGGGGGGCTGGAAATGGCTGCCATGGCCGGGTTTTATCGTGGTGCTGCGTTAAAGGGCGTTCCGGTTCTGCTGGATGGCCTTGCTTCCGCAACGGCTGCGCTGGCGGCCATTGCATGGGATGTACGCATTGCAGGCTGGATGCTGGCCAGCCACGCAAGCGATGATGCCGGGCACCGGGATGTGCTGGAAGAGATGGGGCTGGATCCGCTGATTGAATTAAAGCACAGTCTTGATGAGGGGAAGGTCGCCACTTTAATGGTGCCGGTATTACAAGCCGCGATCAGTTTACAGCGCGGATTGGCAAGGATTGAAGCACAAACATAGAGATTTCAATCTTTAACATGAACAAGCAACGCGGCCTGCATGGTGTTTTCCACGCAGTGCGATTGTTTCATGGCACGGGGTGGAAAAACACCATGCGCGTTAGACATATTTTTCAGTACTATCAGGAAGGCATCATATGACAACAGCATTTGCCATGACAACATGGACATGGACCGTATTGGGCTTCGCGTCTCTGGCGACGGCCATCGGGTTATATTTGTCAGAACGGCAAAAAGTGCATGTTCTGGCTCACCGGGACCATGTTCCGCCCCGCTTTCGTGATAAAGTATCCCTTTCTGCACATCAGAAAGCTGCAGACTATACGGTTGCCAAGCTGATTCCGGGAAACTTCGGGCAAATATATGCTTTGTTACTGCTTCTGGTCTGGACTGTCGGTGGTGGTCTTGCCCTGCTGGATAGCGTAACGGCCTCATTCGGTCTTTCCGGGATTTGGACCGGTGTTGTGTTCCTGATGCTGTTTTTTCTGATCGGACACATACTGGAACTGCCGCTGGAGATATATACAACCTTCAATATTGAAGCAAAATTCGGTTTTAACAAAATGACATTCGGTCTGTATCTCAGTGATATGTTCAAACAGCTTGTGTTGATGATGGCTATCGGTGCGCCGCTGGGCTGGGTCATTCTCAGCCTGATGGACGGCGCCGGAAGCTGGTGGTGGTTGTATGCGTGGATGGTGTGGACAGCATTTATGCTATTAATGATATGGGCTTATCCCGCCTTCATTGCGCCGCTGTTCAATAAATTTCAGCCACTGCAGGAAGGTGAGATGAAATCACGCATTGAATCACTGCTTGATCGTTGCGGCTTCGAAAGTAACGGCCTGTTTGTTATGGACGGTTCACGTCGTTCCAGCCATGGCAATGCCTATTTTACCGGGCTGGGCAATGCCAAGCGTATTGTGTTTTTTGATACGCTGCTGGAGCAGCTTGAACCTGTGGAAACCGAAGCTGTACTGGCTCATGAGCTGGGACACTTCCACCACGGACATGTCAAAAAGAGATTGATGGTGATGATCATGGTCTCGTTAGCCGGCTTCGCCCTGCTTGGCTGGCTGATGCAGCAAGCCTGGTTTTATAACGGACTGGGCGTGACACATCCCTCAAATCATGCCGCACTGGTATTGTTTATGCTGGTACTGCCGGTGTTTACGTTTGTCCTGGAGCCGGTCATGAGCTACTTTTCACGCAAGAATGAATTTGAAGCAGATGCCTATGCTGTACATCATAGTGACGGTGAAGCGCTGGCCTCCGCGCTGGTAAAAATGTACGAAGATAATGCCAGCACACTCACCCCGGATGCACTTTACTCGGCCTGGCATGATTCCCATCCGCCGGCGCTGATGCGTATTGATCATATTGAAAAAGTTCTGGCCGATAAGGCATGAACATGAGCGTTTTTCACACGCAGCTGATTATTTTACTGGATTTATGTGAATCACTGCCATAAACTGCGCCCAGCACGACATGGTTGTTGAAAGAGTTTTTTGGCCGATTCGGAAGTTTCTTCTCGATTTTCCCCAGTAACAATCTTAATAAACATGTATGCATATCATATAGATTTAATCGAGGTAAATGTAAAAATGGCAACAGGTACAGTAAAATGGTTCAACGACACCAAAGGCTTTGGCTTTATTGCTCAGGACGATGGTGGTGACGATGTGTTCGTACACTTCTCAGCTATCCAGACAGAAGGCTTCAAGTCTCTGGCTGAAGGTCAGAAAGTAGAATTTGAAATCGAAGACGGTCAGAAGGGCCCACAGGCTCGGAACGTTACAGAAGCGTAAACCAACCATGCTTTAACCCGCACCCCGTCTGTTTTCAGGCGGGGTGCTTTTTTTGTGCCGCGGAAACACTGATTTATTAAGTGTTTTTGTGTAATCCATACGTAATCTTACGCACGCCGGAAGTTGCAAATGGTTGATTTTTAATTGCTAAATGTAGTTTTGATTCCCGACACAGCGAATGATTTGATGTTTTAATCATGGTCGAACAGGGGGGAAGTCGCTAAGATGCCGTTCCGACCAGAAGGAGGCATTTTGTTTAAACGTATTTTGATTGCCAACCGCGGTGAGTGCGCCATCCGCATTATTCGTGCCTGTAATGAACTGGGCATTGAGTCGGTGGCCATCTATTCAGAACCGGACAGCCACGCCCTGCATGTTAAAAAAGCCGATCAGGCTATTTTAATTGGCCCTGACCCGGTCAAAAGTTACCTGAATGTTCACCGTATTATCGATATTGCTATCAAAACCAAATGTGATGCCATTCATCCCGGCTACGGGTTTCTGTCGGAAAACGCTGACTTTGCCCGCGCCATCAACGAAGCCGGCATCACTTATATCGGCCCGTCCGCCGATGCGATTGAAAATATGGGTAGCAAAACCAATGCACGCACGGCCATGCTGGCGGCCGGTATTCCATGTATTCCCGGCACCGAAGCATCATTGCAGAGTGTTGAAGAGGCCGTGCAGACTGCTCGCGGGATGGGTTATCCGGTCATGCTCAAAGCCGCAGCCGGTGGTGGCGGACGCGGCATTCGCCGTTGTGATTCCGATGCAGAGGTGGTCGAGAATTATGAACTGACCACGCGTGAAGCGACGGCGGCATTCGGTAACGGCGAGCTGTTTATGGAGAAATGTATTGTTGACCCCCGCCATATCGAGTTCCAGATCATCGCTGACAGCCATGGCAACTGCGTGCATCTCTACGAGCGCGACTGCTCGATTCAGCGCCGTAACCAGAAACTGATTGAAATCGCTCCGTCCAACTTCATTGATGATGATTTGCGACGGCGCATGGGGGCGACTGCCGTGCAGGCCGCCAGGGCCGTCGGTTATGTCAATGCCGGCACGGTCGAATTTCTGGTCGATAAAAATCACGACTACTATTTCATGGAGATGAACACCCGTCTGCAGGTTGAGCATACAATCACCGAAGCGATTACCGGCATCGATATTGTGGCCGAACAGATCTCCGTGGCGGCCGGCAACGAACTGCCATTCCGCCAGGATGATATCAGCATCCGCGGCCATGCGGTGGAGTTCCGCATCAATGCCGAAGACCCGCTCAACGATTTTTTTCCGACTCCGGGCCGTATTACACGTTACCACTCGCCCGGTGGTCCCGGCGTGCGCGTCGACGGCTGCGTCTATCCCGGTTACGAGATTCCGCCGCACTATGATTCGATGTGCGCCAAACTCACCATCTGGGGGCATACCTGGAAACACACCGTGCTGCGCTGCCAGAGGGCCCTGAAAGAGTACGATATTCGCGGCGTCAAGAGCACCCTGCCGCTCTATCGCCAGATTGCCTCCTCCGGGGAGTTTATGGCCGGCCAGTTTGATACCGGCTTCCTCGACCAGCATCCGGAACTGCTTGCATACAAGCCTTATGACGCCCGCGAAGATATTGCCACGGCTGTAGCTATTGCCATTGCCGCACATGCCGGCCTTTAACATGAAATAAACAACGCGCCTGCATGACTTTTTCCACCCCATGATAAGAAATTTTATCATGGCGTGGAAAAAGTCCATGCGCGTTAAGGAGATGCTGATTTATTGCCATCCCGGCAAAATCAGTCCGCTCAGGTAAAAGCGTGGTTTTGCCATCGCTTACAAGAACAGAGAAGGATTACAACCATGAACGAAAGAAAAAAACTGGCTATTACCGAACTTGCTCTGCGTGACGGACATCAGTCGCTGCTGGCCACGCGCATGCGACTCGAAGACATGTTGCCGATCTGCGACAAACTCGATGCCATCGGCTACTGGTCGATCGAAGCCTGGGGCGGCGCCACCTTCGACACCTGTTTACGCTACCTCAAGGAGGGACCGTGGGTACGCCTGCGCGAGCTCAAAAAAGCCCTGCCCAATACACCGATCCAGATGCTGCTGCGTGGTCAGAATCTGCTCGGTTACCGCCACTATGCCGATGATGTGGTGCGCAAGTTTGTCGACCTGGCCGCCGCCAACGGCGTGGATGTATTCCGCACCTTTGATGCCATGAATGATGTGCGTAACTTGCGCACGGCCATCGGACAGGTCAAAGCGAACGGCAAAATCGCCGAAGGCACGATCTGCTATACAACCAGCCCGGTGCATACACTGGAATATTTCATCGATCTGGCCCGGGAGATCGAGGATCTGGGCTGCGATACACTGGCCATCAAGGATATGGCCGGCCTGCTGACCCCGCTGGCTACGCGCGAACTGGTCACGGCACTCAAACAGTCGATCAGTATTCCGCTGCATCTGCACTGCCACGCCACCTCCGGTGTGGCCGAAATGGTGCAGTGGGAGGCTGTGCATGCCGGCTGCGATATTATCGATACGGCCATCTCACCGCTGGCCGGCGGCACCTCGCACCCGGCCACCGAATCAATGGTGGCCGCATTTTCCGGCGGGGAGTTCGATACCGGCCTTGATCTGCAGGCGTTGCAGGATGTCGCAGCCTATTTCCGCGAGGTACGCAAGAAATATGCGCGCTACGAATCCGATGTTACCGGCGTGGATACGCGCGTATTTATTAATCAAATCCCGGGCGGCATGATCTCCAATCTGGCCAACCAGCTCCGCGAGCAGGATGCGCTGGACAAGATGGATCAGGTACTCGAAGAGATCCCGCGCGTACGCAAGGATTTCGGCTACCCGCCGCTGGTCACGCCGACCAGCCAGATTGTCGGCACCCAGTCGGTGCTCAATGTGATCTCCGGCAAGAAATACAAGGTGATTACGAACGAGACCAAGGGCTATCTGAAAGGCATGTACGGCAAGGCGCTGGGCGAGATCAACCCGATCGTGCGCGAGCTGGCGCTGGGCGATGAGGAGCCGATCAATGTGCGTCCGGCCGATCTGATCCCCGACGAACTCGATGCGCTCACCCGCGAGATCGGCGACAAGGCCAAATCTGTCGAGGATGTGCTCTCCTACGCCATGTTTCCGGCCATCGCGCTGGAGTTTTTCTCCGAACGCGAAAGCGGCGAGTTCAACGTCGAGCCGCTGGAAGCACCTGTTGAAACAGAAGCCGCACACATTGCCACGCCGGGGCTGGCTCCGACCGAGTTCAACATCACAATTCACGGCGAGCAATATCACATCAAGATCGACGGCTCCGGCCACAAGAGCGAGGAGATCCGTCCGTTCTTCGTCAAGGTAGATAATGTGCTCGAAGAAGTGTTCGTCGAAACGCTGACCGAAGTGGTGCCGACAGCGGATGGTAATATCGATGCCAAACGCGCCTCAAAAGGCTCCAAGCGCCCCAAAGCCACCAAGGACAGCGATGTGACCACACCGATGCCCGGGCGCGTTGTCTCCGTCAATGTCGCTGTGGGTGACCGGATCGAAGCAGGGCAGACCGTGCTGACAGTCGAGGCCATGAAAATGGAAAACCCGGTGCATGCACCTGAATCAGGCACTGTAAAAGCTGTTTATGTAGAGGAAGGCGACACGGTCAATCCGGATGAGTGTTTGATTGAAGTGGAATAAGACCGCATAAAGCGGCTTTTTTTAATATGGCGGAGAGGGCGGGATTCGAACCCGCGTGGGGCCGTTAAGCCCCCAACCGATTTCGAGTCGGTGCCGTTATGACCGCTTCGAGTACCTCTCCGTGGCGTGTCTGTTTATTTGGTTCCGAATGCGCCCAGATTGCGTAAACGCTTTGTACGTTGGGCCAGAAGTTGATCCAATGGTTGGGCCAGAAGCTCGTTGAGTGCCTTTTCCAATGTCTCCGCAATGAGCTCGGCGGCCTCTTCGATGTTGCGATGAGCTCCCTCTTTGGGTTCGGGGATAATAGCATCAATCAGACCCAGCGCCTGCAAATCTGTTGCCGTGGGTTTCAGTGCTTCTGCCGCATCTTCGGCAAAAGACCGGTCACGCCAGAGAATGGCAGCACAGCCTTCCGGTGAAATGACCGAATAGGTGGAGAATTGCTGCATAAACATGCGATCACCGACACCAATGGCCAGTGCACCACCGGAACCACCTTCGCCGATGACAGTGCAAATCACAGGCACTTTCAATGCAGCCAGTTCCTGCAGGTTGCGTGCAATCGCTTCACTCTGTCCCCGTTCTTCAGCATCAATACCTGGCCACGCGCCGGCCGTATCAATAAATGTCAGCACAGGCATTTCAAAACGTTCAGCCAGCTTAAACAGGCGCAATGCCTTACGATAACCTTCCGGCCGCGGCATGCCAAAATTACGTTTCAGTTTTTCTTTGGTATCACGGCCTTTCTGGTGGCCGACAATGACGACGCTTTTACCACGAAAATTGGCAAGTCCGCCGACGATGGCAGCATCATCGAAAAAGGCGCGGTCACCGTGCAATTCCCGAAAATCATCAAATAATTGTGGAATATAATCGAGAATATAGGGTCGGTCCGGATGTCGTGAGAGCTGGCAAATCTGGGCACGGGTTGCATTGCTGTAGGTCTGTTCGATCAGTTTATCGCGCTTGGCATTCAGACGCTCGACTTCCTCGGCAATATTGACACCGGATCCGGATCCCATACTCGACAGATCTTCAATTTTCGATGTCAATTCAGCAATTGGACGTTCAAATTCAAGGTAACTGTAAGCCACTATTGTCTCTCCTGTATAATATCAAGCAATTGGCGCTCCCAATCAAATGGAATCACGCGTCAGCGCGAGCAAGGCTGGCCACCCTCAACTGCCCCGCCGAAGTTGCTGTTTACGTGGAGGGTTCCACGATTTACAGCGTATATGTATCGCCTCAGTTCCGAAACGCGCTTCCAGCTGCGCTTTTACATGATCAGACCAGTCGATACACGGGCCGGTCGACAGAATCGCAAGACTAGCGTCAGGCAGGCGTACATGGAATGATAGTCGTGCCTTGCCTCCCCTGGCTGCAGACTTCAGGCGTGCGAGAGTTACCTCATCCCAGGCTATGCTGGCGGCAGAAATCTGAATTTCGGTCACCAGTTCCGGCAAAATCATATCGAGCGATGCAATCGCTTCGGCCACGAGGGTCGGCTCCTCACCTCTGGACTTATCCACTCTGGCCGCTACCAGCAACGGTTGATCTGCGGCCAGTAATTCTGCCGATTCGCTGTAGAGCCTGGAAAAACAGACCATCTCGGCCTGTCCGTGCAAATCCTCCACCTGGATAAATGCCATGGTGCCGCGACCACCGTGATACTGGCGGATACTGGAAATGCCGATTGGAATGACAACCTGAGCACCATCTTCATGAGTTGCCAGCTGACTTAAATTGCAATTGCCCAGTCCACTGGATCGATCCAGATATGCTTCCAGCGGGTGCCCGGTCAGATAAAAACCGAGCACCTCGCGTTCTGCCTGCAGGCATTCACCCGGACTCCAAACCTGTGTCAGCGGAAATCCGTGAGGATTTTCAGGTTCAGCCAGTTCAAACAGGGCGGACTGGTTGGAGGCAAACTCCTTACGTTTACGATTCAGTTGTTCAAGGGTGTCGGAAAGTCCTTCAAGAGCTGCCTGCTGGTGCGGGATAAGTTCATTCAATGCACCAGCCTTGATCAGCGCTTCCAGAATGCGTTTATTGAGTGTGCGGGCAGGGCTGCGCAGTATCAAATCTTCAAAACTGGCAAAGGCACCATTGGTTTTGCGTTCGGCCACAACCGCTCGAATCGCGGCTTCTCCCACCCCTTTGATAGCTCCCAAGCCGTAGCGAATCGCGTTATTTTCCGGTCGGAACTCCCAGTCCGAGGCATTGATGTGCGGTGGCAGTATCTCGATATCCATATGACGGCAGTCCGTGACCAGAATAGCCACCTTGTCGGTATTGCCCATGTCGCAGGAGAGCGTGGCCGCCATGAAAGCCTGCGGAAAATGCGCTTTGAGATAGGCCGTTTGATAAGATATCAGTGCGTAGGCAGCAGAATGGGATTTATTGAAACCGTAGCCGGCGAACTTCTCCATCAGATCGAAAATCTGCTCGGCTTTGTCGAGATTGATCTTCTGCTGTTCGGCACCGGCCATGAAAATTTTACGCTGTATGGCCATCTCTTCCGGTTTTTTCTTACCCATGGCACGGCGTAGCATATCAGCCTGCCCGAGAGTAAAGCCGGCCAACACCTGGGCAATCTGCATCACCTGTTCCTGATACAGAATCACACCATTGGTTTCCTGCAGAATCGGCTTGAGCTGTTTCAACGGATACACAATGTCCTGGCGCCCGTGTTTGCATTCAATATACGTGTCCACCATGCCCGATTCCAGCGGTCCGGGCCGATACAGCGCCACCAGTGCAATAATATCTTCAAAACAATCGGGGCGCAGCCGGGTAAGCAGGTCGCGCATACCGGAGGATTCCACCTGAAATACGGCCCCGGTCTGACCGCGCTGCATCAGCTTGAAGGTGGCGGCATCATCCATTGGGATCGTGGTGATATCAAAATGCTGTGCTTCAGGGCGCGGGTCGTACTGCTTGAGCAGCTTACAGGCGATATCAATGACGGTGAGTGTTTTCAGACCCAGAAAATCGAATTTAATCAGGCCAACCTTTTCGACATTGGCCATATCCCACTGCACGACTTTTCCTTCTTCACCGGCAACCTTGAATAACGGCGCGGTTTCAGTCAGCGGTTCACGGCTGATAATCACGCCGGCAGCATGTTTACCGGCATTGCGATGACATCCTTCCAGTCTTCTGGCCAGTTCAAACAGACGTGCGACATCGTCATCCTGTTTGATCATTTCGGCCAGTTTCGGCTCGTCCACCAGTGCTTTTTCCAGCGTCATTTTCAGATCGTTGGGAACCAGTTTGGCAATGGTATTGACCTTGGCCAGCTCCATGTCCAGCACCCGACCGACATCGCGAATCACCGCCTTGGCTTTCATCGAACCGAAGGTGATGATCTGGGATACTTTATCTTCACCGTATTTGTCGGTGACGTAGCGGATCGCTTCTTCACGTCGGCTCATACAGAAATCGATATCAAAATCCGGCATGGAAACGCGCTCAGGATTCAGAAAGCGCTCAAACAGCAGTCCGTATTTGATCGGATCCAGGTCGGTTATTTTCAGGCAGTATGCAACCAGTGAACCGGCTCCGGAACCACGCCCCGGTCCGACCGGAATGCCCTGATTTTTCGACCATGTAATAAAGTCCGATACAATGAGGAAATAACCGGGGAACTTCATTTTCTCAATAATATCCAGTTCAAAGGCCAGTCGATCATCATAAACCTGCCGGTCAGCATCCGGGCTGCCGGCAATAATCGCAGGCCAGCGGGCGTCCAGCCCTTCACGCGACTGTAAACGCATATAGGCACTGAGTTCCATGTCCACCGGTGGCTTAAAATCCGGCAACTGGTAGTGTCCGAATTGCAGGTCTACATTGCAGCGATTGGCGATATGCAGACTGTTTTCCAGTGCCTCGGGAATATCTTCAAACAGTTCAGCCATTTCCTCATACGATTTCAGATAATATTCCGGCGTAAAAAAACCGGACACATCATCGCTCAGGGTGCGATTCTGTTGCAGGGCAAGCATGGCCTCAAAAGCCTGGAAATCTTCCCGATCCATAAAATGGGAGTTGTTACTGGCCACCAGCGGGATATCCAGTTCATGTGCCAGTGCAATCAGTTGTCTGTTAATATCTTCCTGACCGGCCGCACCGTGTCGTTGCAATTCAAGGAAAAAACAATTGTCGTGGAACATCTGTTTGTAGGCCAGCGCCGCCTGTCTGGCTCCCTGCCTGTCTCCTTTTTGCAGCAGTTGCTCCACCTCCCCGTTCCAGCCGGATGAGAGGGCAATCAGACCGTCGGCATGTTCAGCCAGCAATGGTTTTCCAACCCGGGGTTTGTAATAGAAACCTTCCAGATAAGATATGGAAATCAGTTTTAACAGATTTTTCCAGCCGTGATTGTTGCGGGCCAGCAGCACCAGTTGCTGAAATCGCGGCCCCCTTGGCCCTTCGGATACACGTTTGGTATGATCCTCGCAGAGATAGACTTCACAGCCCAGAATCGGCTTGATACCCATGCGCATGGCTTTGCTGTAAAACTCGATGGCGCCGAACAGGTTGCCGTAATCAGTGAGTGCTACCGCCGGTTGTTTGAGCTCAACCGCCTTTTTGAGCAGGCTGTCGACTGACGTACTCGCTCCCAGCAGGGAGAAATCCGAATGGTTGTGAAGATGAACAAATGGAGCAAAACGCATACCGCGAGCATAGCGCTGGTGCATTCATTTTGCACCCGTCAGAAAAGCCTGAAAGCCAGACATGCTGGCTGGATGCATTGACGATCTTTTACCCGGCCTATTATGCAAACGTGTCTTGAAACAGCTATTCCATCTCCGGCAGTTTATCCGTACCGGCTCTTTCCGCCCTTACTTTTTTGACTACAAGCAGCGCTTCAATCAATACCCATCCGGCCAACAGGAAAATCACTGTGCCAACCGTTGCCACCGTCCATTGCTCTTTACCAATGGCTTTGAATATACCCATCACCATGCCCGAAATGGTAGCGCCGAGCACCAGCAGCATGGGTAACAGGGTGTACAGAATCGGTTTCTTTTTCCGATACAGGTAGATCGTCACAGTGAGCAGCGTCAGCCCGGCCAGAATCTGGTTGGTGGTGCCGAACAGTGTCCACAGAAACAGGCCGGCAGGTTTGCCATCCATTTTGAAAAAGGCGAAGAAACCAATGGCGGCAATCGCGAGGGAGGTGGCAATATAGCGGTTACCGAGCGCTTTCACGCCGATGGTCTGACCAATTTCTTCCAGATTAAAACGCAGCAAGCGGGCGCCGGTATCGACTGATGTCATGGCAAAGCCGACAACAACCACGGAGATAAAGGCAGCCGCGTAATCCAGCGGAATACCAAGCTGGTGAATGAAGTTGGCATTGCCCTGAATAAAGATGCCGAGTTTCTGATGCAGACCGGCTGCTTTATCCCATGAGCCGTAGAAAGACTCCCAGTCTGCCCGTGTGGCGAATGCACCGGCTGTCGTGGCCAGCACCGCCAGCAATGCCAGCAGTGATTCTCCGACCATACCGATATAGCCGACAAAGGGCGCATCAGTTTCTCTGTTTAGTTGTTTGGAGGTGGTACCCGAGGCAACCAAACCGTGAAAGCCGGAAACCGCACCGCAGGCAATGACAATGAACAGGAAGGGCATCATCGGTGGTGCACCAACCGGGTTCGGATTAATCGCTGGAGCAACCCAGTCCGGTGACAGAATGAAAAAGCCGGCCAGCATTGAGAACAGTGCCAGATACAATAACAGCGAATTGAGAAAATCACGGGGCTGTAATAACAGCCAGACCGGCAGCACGCTGGCAATAAAGGCATAAATCAGCAGCGACCATGTCCAGTCGCCGGCGGTGAATCCGGTCACAGGCATATCCAGGCCGATGCGCGTGGTGACCAGCATCAGGATAAAACCAATGCCGATCATGGGCCACAAAGGAAAATTCTTTTTGTACACCAGAAAACCGATCACCATGGCAATCAGCATCAGCGAGTAGGTCGGGAATACTGCTTCCGGATGTGCAGTGGCCGGGATATTGGCCGCATCGGGGGCGGCAAACAGGCCGGAAATCACCAGTACGAATACACCCATGGCCAGCGCTACGAGGAAAAAAATCACCAGCAGGAACAACAAGCGCGTACGCGGGCTGATAACATCGCGGGCAATCGTGCCGACACTTTGGCCCTTGTGACGAATAGACAGGACGAGGGCGGAAAAATCATGCACAGCGCCCACGAGCAGTGTACCGAATACCACCCAGCATAATGCCGGCACCCAGCCCCAGATGACAGCAATGGCAGGCCCCAGCATCGGCGCGAGACCGGCAATAGAGGCAAAATGATGACCAAAGAGGACATATTTGTTGGTCGGGATGTAATCGACATCATCACGCATGGTATGGGCTGGCGTGGCCGCATTATCGTCCAGTGCAAAAACCTTTTTAGCCAGAAAACCCTTGGCATAAAAACGGTAAAACAACAGATAAAAACATAGTACTGTGATCGCCATGACGACGGGGCTCATGCGTATTGCCTCCCGATATAATGATCCCCGCACACGATATGATTCATGACTGCGTTCCCGGCACCTGTTCCAGTACTATTTGGCTCAAGGCGCGGATATGCGTTTCGCTGTCATTCAGGGCCGGAATGTAGCGGTAATGCTCACCGCCACTGTTCAGGAAGTAGTCACGGTTTTCGCAACCGACCTCCTCCAGTGTTTCCAGACAATCAGCCGCAAACCCGGGACAAATCACATCGACAGATTTCACGCCCTCCTTGCCCCATGCTTTCAGGGTTGCATCGGTATAAGGCTGGATCCAGGGCTCTCTGCCGAAACGGGATTGAAACGAGATGGCAGCCCTGTCTTCATCCAGTCCGAGCGCTTCGCGCAACAGGGATGCCGTTTTGCGGCAATGGCAGGGATACGGGTCTCCGGCCTTGAAATAGCGTTCGGGAATGCCGTGAAAACTCATCAGCAATCGTTCGGACTGACCATGTTGCTGCCAGTGCGCCCGGACACTGTCTGCCAGAGCAGCGATGTAGGCACGGTGTTGATGGTAGGCATCGACCATATGTAATGCCGGAACCCGACGCCATGTTTTCAGCACATCGGCAACGGCATCGAAAATGGATGCGGTGGTGGTTGCCGAATATTGCGGATACAGCGGCAGAATGATGATGGTGCGGCAGTTTTTTTCGCGCAATGCTTCCAGACCGGCCTCAATCGACGGCTTGCCATAACGCATGGCCAGTTCCACATGCACAGAATCACCGGCTTTTTCATGCAGCGCTCTTTTTAATGCAGCACATTGTTTCTTTCCGATGGCCAGCAGCGGTGAGCCGTCATCTGTCCATACTGTTTGATAAGACTTTGCTGATCTGGCCGGACGAATATTGAGAATGACACCGTGCAATACCAGCCACCACAGCCAGCGGGGTTGCTCCACCACGCGCGGATCCCAGAGAAATTCTTTCAGATAAGTGCGCAGGGCTGATGCGGTCGGCGCTTCCGGTGTGCCGAGATTGGTGAGCAGAACTCCGGTTGTGGCCGGCAGCTCATGATCAAAATTCTGTTGCGTACTAAAACTCATTCAACCCCCATAACCGGAAAATCTTTGACTTTACCATTCTTAAACAATGCGAAAATCATTGCAGTTATCCGGCAAATGACCAGCAGAAAATTCGATATGCTCAACGTGCGCAAAGCCCGGGCCATGTTTCAACCATGCCTGCATGGCAGCCAGGGCTCCGGCTTCGCCACATATACAAGCTTCGACGCTGCCATCGGGTTGATTGCGTACCCATCCTGAAATGCCGAGTTTTCGGGCTTCAATTTGTGTGTAATAGCGAAATCCCACGCCCTGCACACGCCCCTGAATGCTGACATACAAACAGTCTTTCACAGGTCGGCCGGTTTCAGAATCGTATCTTTGCCCTGATCCTCGGTGACAGGATAATCCGTGGAATAGTGCAGGCCGCGTGATTCATGGCGCTGCTGGGCGCTCTGCACAATCAGTTCTGCGACCTGTGCCAGATTGCGCAATTCCAGCAAATCCTGGCTGACCGGATGCTTCCAGTAATAGGAAGCAATCTCCTCCTGAATCAGGCGCAAACGCCGCCGAGCGCGTCGCAATCGCTCATTGGAACGTACAATACCGACATAATGCGACATAGTGGCGCGAATTTCATCCCAGTTCTGTTTGATCTGGATACGCTCGGTTTCCGGCACAATGCCCGATTCATCCCAGGTCGGAACCGGATAACTCGGCGGTTCCGGCTGCTTCAGCACATCAGCAGCGCACTAATCGGCCATCACCAGGCATTCCAGCAGCGAGTTGCTGGCCAGCCGGTTCGCCCCGTGCAGACCTGTGCCTGCGGTTTCCCCGATGGCGTATAAACCGGCTATATCGGTACGGCCATGCACATTCGCCCTGATACCCCCGCACAGGTAATGCGCTGCAGGCACGACCGGGACGGGTTCTGCTGTCATATCCAGGCCCAGCTCCAGTAAACGGGCATGGATATTGCGGAAATGATCCACAATCGCGGCCTTTCCAAGCGGACGCGCATCCAGATACATACAATCCGCTCCCTGTTTTTTCATTTCATGGTCAATGGCGCGTGCCACAATATCGCGTGGCGCAAGTTCACCCTGCTCATCATAATCAAACATAAAGCGGCGGCCATGGTGATCCACCAGATATGCGCCTTCGCCGCGCAAAGCCTCGGACAGCAACATATTGGAGCCCTGCTGGTGAAACAGGCAGGTCGGGTGAAACTGGATGAACTCCAGGTTCATCACCGAACAACCGGCGCGCCAGGCCATAGCAATACCATCGCCGGAGGCGGCATGCGGATTCGAGGTATACAGGTAAACCTTGCCTGCACCACCTGTAGCCAGAATGGTTTGTTTGGCCGCGATGGTCAGTACATTTCCGTCCGGATTCAGAATGTAAGCACCCAGACAGCGATTGTTGTCAGTATGTCCCAGGCGTCGGGAGGTAATCAAATCAATGGCGGCATGCTGTTCGAGCCGTTGAATATTGGCATGGGGGGTAACCTGTGACAGCAGTGCCTTGCTGATGGCTTGCCCTGTGGCATCTTTGGCATGGGCAATGCGCCTGCTGCTGTGTCCACCTTCGCGGGTCAAATGCAGCGCACCGCCTTTTCTGTCAAACATGGTGCCGATTTCAATCAATTCTTCAATGATCTCCGTGCCATGGCAGACAATGGCACGCACAACATCTTCGTGACACAAGCCGGCTCCGGCGACGAGGGTATCCCGCACATGCGATTCGATGGAGTCTTTGCCAGATGATACGCCGGCAATGCCACCCTGTGCGTACCAGGTACTGGAATCCTGAAAGGTATCTTTGTTAACCAGCATCACCCGCCCGTGCGGCGCCAGTCGGCTGGCTGCCAGCAAACCTGCTGCACCGCTGCCGATAATCAGGAAATCCGTTTTCAACTGTTTTGCCGACACACTCATATCGGCGAAGGCTATCCCAGCCGGTTCAATATTTCACATTTAGGGAGATGCTGATTAAAGGCATCCTGCCTGTAATCAGTCCGCAAATGCAAAAATGCGATTTTGTGTTTGATTTGGCAGCTTCTCTGCGGGCGGCACGAAAGCACTGATGTGTCAGCGCTTCCTTAGCAACCATACAGCATGTTACAGTGGCGTTTTACGCAGCCTGAGCGCATTGGTAATCACCGACACGGAAGAAAAACTCATAGCTGCCGCCGCAATAATCGGCGACAACAGCAGTCCGAATGCCGGATACAGGACACCGGCTGCAATCGGCACACCGGCGGAATTGTAAATGAAGGCAAAAAACAGATTCTGACGGATATTCTTCATCGTCGCACGGGATAAACGGCGCGCCCGCACAATGCCGGTCAGATCCCCCTTGATCAGCGTCACGCCGGCTGATTCCATCGCCACATCGGTGCCGGTACCCATGGCAATGCCGACATGCGCCTGTGCCAGCGCCGGCGCATCGTTGATACCGTCTCCGGCCATGGCCACCGTTTTCCCTTCAGCCTGCAAGGCTTTGACCACGGCTGCTTTCTGATCCGGCAACACATCGGCTTCGAAACGATCAATACCCAGTTTTGCAGCAACTGCCGCTGCCGTATTGTGATTATCGCCGGTCAACATGACCACTTCCATCCCCTCATCATGCAGCGCTTTGATTGCATCCGGCGTGGAAGCCTTGATCGGATCGGAAACGCCGATCAGACCGGCAAGCTTGCCGTCTACGCCCAGATACATCACCGTTTCACCTCCGCGCTGATGCTCTTCAACAAAGGCGGTTTCATTGGCCGTATCAATCGCATTGTCCTGCATCAGGCGGATATTGCCCAGCAACACGGCTTTGCCCGCGATACTGGCACTAACACCCTTGCCGGTAACGGCGGTGAATCCTTCAACAGCTTCGAGTTCCAGCCCTTTGGCGCTGGCACCTGAAACAATGGCTTCAGCCAGTGGATGTTCACTGGCACGCTCCAGGCTGGCCGCCATGCGCAATGCCTGGTCTTCATCCATATCGCCAACAGCCTGTACTGTGGTCAGTTTCGGTTTGCCTTCGGTCAGCGTACCGGTCTTGTCGACCACGACGGTATCTACCTTCTCCATGACCTCCAACACTTCGGCATTCTTGATCAGTACTCCGGCAGTCGCGCCTCGACCGGTTCCGACCATAATCGAAATCGGCGTCGCCAGTCCCAGGGCGCAGGGGCAGGCGATAATCAGTACGGCCACCGCATTGACAATGGCATGTGCCAAACGCGGTTCCGGCCCGACCAGCATCCAGACAGCAAAGGCAATCAGGGCAATGCCGACCACGGCGGGCACAAAATAACCGGCCACGGTATCGGCCATTTTCTGAATCGGTGCACGCGAGCGCTGCGCCTCCGACACCATATTGACGATCTGCGACAGCAGTGTATCGGCACCGACTTTTTCGGCTCGCATCAGCAACGAACCATTGCCATTAACGGTTGCGCCAATCAGTTTTTCTCCTGCCATCTTCTCGACAGGCACCGGTTCGCCGGTAACCATCGATTCATCCACATTGCTCTCGCCCTCGATTACAATGCCATCGACCGGCACCTTTTCGCCGGGGCGAATGCGCAACACATCACCGGCCACCACATCTTCCAGCGGTACATCAACCTCTGTTCCATCCGCGTTCACACGCCGTGCTGTTTTCGGCGACATCCCCAGCAACAGCTTAATCGCTTCATTGGTGCGCGAACGGGCGCGCAATTCCAGGACCTGCCCCAGCAAGACCAGCGCTGTGATCACAGCGCCGGCTTCAAAGTAAACATCAACGAGCCCGCCATCCATCTGCATCACCGGAGGAAAGATGCCGGGTAACAATAACGCCACGACGCTATACAACCAGGCCATGCCGACACCGAGACCGACCAGTGTAAACATGTTCAGGTTCCAGGTTTTGACCGACAGCCAGAAGCGTTCAAAAAACGGCCAGCCACCCCACAGTATGACCGGCGTAGCCAGCACAAATTCAATCCATTGTACCATACTCATGGTTAAAGCCGATGGCAGCCATGATGGAGCCAGATCGGCTACCATGGCCAGTATAAATACGGGCACAGCCAATACCGTACTGACTTTGAGCCGACGGGACATATCATCGAGTTCAGGGTTTTCTTCATCAAGGGTGACCGTGCGCGCGTCCAGCGCCATACCGCATTTCGGGCACGATCCCGGTTCATCGCGGACCACTTCCGGGTGCATGGGGCAGACATATTCGGTTTTTTCATTCAGCGACGGCGCTGCCATCGGATCGAGCGCCATGCCGCAGATCTTGCATGTGCCCGGCCCCTGCTGTTCCTGGCCGGGACACATCGGACAAAAATACATGGCATCCGGATTATCCGGCACGCTGTTTTTTTTAGCATGATGGTGTTCACAAGCCTGATCCTTGCCTTCATAGGCAGCCGGATCAGCCGAGAACTTTTCGACACAGTGCTGCGAACAGAAATAATAATCGTGCTCATCATGATGGATATGGTTGGAGGATGCGCGACTGACTTTCATGCCGCAGACCGGATCGTGGGTGCAATCGTCGCCCAGATAATCTTCCGGGTTCCCGTTAAACTTTTCCAGACATGAGGCACTGCAGAATCGATAATCCACACCGCGAAAGCTGCGCTCATGTTCGCTGTCATTATTGACGCGCATGCCGCACACCGGATCCATATCGCCATGCTGCGTATATTGGCCGGGGCTTGCCTCAAATTTATGCAGACATTTTGCGCTACAAAAATGCCATTGATGCCCTTCATGCTCAACACTGTGCGGTGAGTCTGTTTTGACTTCCATTCCACAAACAGGATCGATATTCATCGGTCTCTCCTTATTGTTTCATCTAACTTTCTTCATACAAGCATGATCTGTTACGCTTACAGGCGAAGGTATCAAGAGATGAAACGGCCCCGACCCGGCACGAGGCTTTTTTTTCAATGCAACCGTTCAGTCTTTGCCAGGATGGCGTGACCCACCCATAGTCGTGCGATGCTGG
>JAUZQH010000047.1 GCA_030951065.1 Mariprofundus sp.
GTCAAAAGCACTTCACCGCAGGGTACGCGAAGTCATACAGAGGAAAGGCAAAAATCATTGCAATGATTTTTGCCTTTCCTCTGTATGACTTCGCGTACCCTGCGGTGAAGTGCTTTTGACTTTGCTTTTTTACGATAGAAATTATACGACATAAAATAGTTCTGGAGTTGGATATGATCGATAAAGCGTTGATGGAAATCCTGGCTTGTCCCAAGTGTAAGGGCGACATTCATTATAATGACAGCAAAAACGGCCTCGTATGCGATGCATGCCAACTCGAATACCCGATTCGGGACGATATCCCGGTTATGCTGATTGATGAGGCTAAGAACCTGGCCACATAAACACTGGCTCCATGATGGCTTCTTTTGCCGTTAGACTGTTATTCACGACATTACGCCTGATTCCGGTGCAACTGCTGGGAGCTTTCGGAGCGGGCTTTGGTCGTATGGCTTATTATCTGGATGCCCGTCATCGCCAGATTGCCATGCGCAATCTGAACCGGATTTATCCGGACAGGTCCGATGCATGGAAACGCAAAATCAGCAGGGAGTCCTTTGCTGAATTGGGGCGTACCTGTTTTGAACTGCCCCATGTTTATTTGCGTTCCAAACCATTCCTGCTTTCACGCATTAAAATAGAAAATGAACAGGTTTTACGGCAAGCTGAATCACTGGGCAAAGGGGTAATTTTAACAGCTTGCCATCACAGCAACTGGGAGTTGGGCGCATTGTGTATGTCAATGCTCGGACACCATACAGAGGTGATGTACCGCACTGTGCGTCAGCCAGCGCTGGATCATTTCGTACTGCAGGCACGCAGTCGTTTCGGTGCCAAATTACGAGCCAGAGATGCCGGACTTCGCTGGGTACCCAGAGCCCTGAAAAACAACCGTTGTGTTGCCATCATGGTCGACCAGCATCTGTCCAGCGGAACGCCGGTTCCGTTCCTCGGCCATGAGGCCCTCACTACCACCATGCCAGCCATCTTCACCAATAAATATCATACACCTGTAGTTGGTGTTCAATTGCACCGAATCGGCAGAGGTTTTCACTTCCGGCTGAAATTCTGTGCCATACCTGTTGATGAACAGTTAACAGATGAAGTGGAAACCATGCAGGTGATTTGCGACAGCTTTGCGCCTATGATTCACCAACGTCCGGAACTGTGGTTATGGATTCACAGCCGCTGGTTATATCTGGATGAAAAAGAACAAGGTGAACAAGGTCGGGATGAACAAAACAGGAAAAATCAGGAACAGGTATGAGTAAACACAGACCTGTACCCAATATTCGTTGGATGGCAGCTCAGAAACAGTCACTGCAGGCATGGAAAAATAAAAGTCTGAGTCTGGAACGGGAGCGGATTGAGCGATCATTGCTGTCGTTATTGCAGCGTTATGCCAAACAATACCCCGAAGATGGCGCTGTACTGGAAATCGGCTGTGGCCCGATTTGCATCTCCCGTCTGTTGCCTCAACAGCATAAAACGTACCTCGATCCGATGGCTGATGATTTCAGACGCATGTTCCCGGGTGAATTACCCGAGGAAGGTGAATACCTGGCTACAGCAGCAGAAGATATCCCGAAACCGGCAGCCAGTTATGATCTGATCATTTGCCTGAATATGATCTCTCATACGCTTAACCCCGAACTGGTCATCAATGAGATCGAACGCCTGCTGAAACCGGGCGGGAAGTTAATTCTGGCAATTCGTACACATAGCCAGCTTGAAGCACGTTTGCATTATTTGGCCCTGTGTATGTTCCCCGGCCTGTGCTCGAAAACCCGTCCTTATTATTATACCCGGACTGGTATCCGGCGCACATTGGCACGCCATTTCAATATCGAAGAAGAAATTGTTCGAACAACAAACTCCATCCATCTGCCATTTTGTAAGCGTGAGCAACATATCTTTGTCTGTACCCCACTGGATAGCAGCATACAGACGACAACATGAAAGCTGTTTCACATCTGCTGTTGATGCCGCCCAACTGGATCGGAGATGCAATCATGGCTCAACCGGCCATGCGTGCCATCTGTGAGTATCACATCAGGCATTGCCACACTGAACAGATTTCCATGTGCGGCAGACCCTGGCTGAATGATCTGTTACCGTATCTGGATTTACCCGAAACGACATATCAGGAAACGATTCCCAGGGCTGATATGGCATTCCTGTTTCCCAACAGCTTCCGCTCCGCCCTCCAGTGTCGCCAGGCTGGAATCAGTCAACTGATTGGTTATCGTGGCCAGTGGCGAAAGCTATTGTTAAGCAAACCATTACCCCATCGCATCAGGTTGAAACATGAACACCACCGTCGTTTTTACCTGGATATTCCCGCTCAACTGGATATTCCTGTAGCACAAACCGAAGTCAGGCTTTGTATTCCTGGACAAACCAGAGCGGCCGCTCATGAATCCATGCAACAACATGGACTGAACCCGAAACAGGTCATTTGTATTGCCCCCGGTGCCCAATTCGGTGCTGCCAAATGTTATCCGGCCAAAGGTTACAATACCGTTGTGCAACGGTTGGCTGAATCAGGCTGGCAGCCAATCATTCTTGGCATGCCTGAAGATAAAGAATTCGGTCGAATCATTCTGCAGAATATTGTCACACCGCACTGGAATGCAGCAGGCGAAACCAGTCTGGCAGAAGCGCTGCAACTGATTTCAGCAAGCCGCTTAATGTTATGTAACGATTCAGGGCTTATGCATGTCGCAGCCGGAATGGGAATTCCCACCGTAACGCCTTTTGGCGCCACTGACCCGGAACGCACTTCTCCCAGTGGTCCGCATGTGAGGGTAATCTATCAGCCGGCCGATTGCAGCCCTTGCCTGCAACGGGAGTGTACAGTTCCGGGGCACCCCTGCATGGCCAATATCAGCCCGACGATGCTATTGGATGCCTGTCTCGCAATGTTGGAATCGGACACAAAACCTGCATGAAAATCCTGATTGTTAAACTCTCGGCATTCGGAGATATCATCCATGCATTACCGGCGCTCAATGATCTGTTATCCCGGCCGGAAGTGACCGAGGTGCATTGGCTGGTCGATGCACGATACGCATTTGTCACCGAAATTTTCCCGCAAACCGTTACAGTACATATTGTTGCAATGAAAGGAAAACAGCCACTCACTTCTGTATGGCGAGCTATTCGTGAACTGAAAAATACAGGGTTCGATGCCATTCTGGATTTACAGGGCTTGCTGAAATCCGCGTTAATGGCTCGAGCTGTCGGCAGCCCTGTTTACGGTATTGATAAAGAGCAACTTCGGGAAAAAGCCAGTGCCTGGTTGACACACCCGGTAAAATTTCATCACGATGAAAAACATGTGGTGCAACAATATCGACGCGTAGCCATGGCCCCCTTTACCCATCATCCCGGGCAAACACCGGCATCGGCTCTTGCATACAAGCCCCCTCGCATAGATATCGCGCAAAGCGGAATCAGTATGGATGCAACCCTGCTGCCGTGTTTGAAGCTCGCAGACAAGCCGTTTGTGATTCTGCATACGGCCGGGGGTTGGGAAACCAAAAAACTCCCTGAGCATAGCTGGCTGGCTATAGCCGATAGTCTGATTACTTCCGGAAAAATGCCGGTATTCAGCTGGGGAAGTCCGGATGAAAAAGCCCTGGCGGCCAGCCTGGCTGAACAGTGTAATGGCTTCGCCTTGCCCGAACGCCTGAATATGTCAGCATTGTGCACGCTTTTGAAAGGTGCGCGTGCTGTGGTCGGTGCAGATACCGGTATGTTGCACCTGGCAGCAGCACTGGAGACCCCTACGATCACATTCTGGGGGCCATCAGCATCCTGGCGCTCTGCTCCTTTTACGGATGCTGAAACACAAGGAGATCTACACTGGCATATCGAATCAAACCCTGCCTGCGGCCCCTGCTTCAAAAGGAGCTGCGATCAATTCATCTGTATGGACGCCATCGACCCGGAATCCATTACAAGGATTTTACATGAACTCTGAAAAATCATTGGCTCATCGCATGCTTTTGCATGCCCGTATTCCAGCCAGCATATTGATGGGTGCAGCTATTGTGTTTCTGGCAAAACCGACGCTTATAAGCTGGATGTCAGGATTTGTGATCGTTGCCATGGGCGAAGGCTTGCGTCTGTGGGCTTCCGGCCACATTCACAAATCAGCAGAAGTTACAACCACCGGCCCCTATGCCATGTGCCGTCATCCGCTTTATCTGGGGCACTTCCTCATTGCTACAGGGTTTTGTATCACTGCTAACAGTTTGCTGGCCTTTATTATTGTCAGTATCTCTTTTTTCATTATTTATATCCCGACATGGAAAAATGAGGAACAGAACCTCATTGATCTGTTCGGCGATACCTATCGCGATTTCATGGCAACCACCCCTGCCCTGCTACCACGCTGGAATAGCCGGGTTTTCAGTGGTTCATTCAGCTGGGCACTGGTCAAACAGCATCGGGAATGGAATCACCTTTCTGCCTTGCTTGGCGGTATGATTATCATGGCTGCAATCAGCCTGCTGGATGACAATCTGATCATGACTGTTATCGGCTTGTTAACATGAAACAAACAACGCGGTTTGCATGGTGTTTTTCCACGCAGTGCTATTGTTTCATAGCACGGGGTGGAAAAAATGCCATGCGCGTTAACATGAAACAAACAACGCACCTGTAGCCATGATATTTCGCTTATCGGCGATACTTTTTCTGATCATATCGCTGGCATTCCCTGCCTATGCAAGCGCAAAGGCTGTGTCCTCGACAAAGGTCTCTCCAGTATCTGACTGCATGCCCTATATCGGTGAGCACATGAGCTTTGATGTTGGCTGGGAGTTTATCAATGCCGGTTCGGCCAGTATGGATATTGTTGCCACCAAACAGGGCTGGCAGACCAGGACATTCGCACGCACCAACAAAGTGCTGGATATATTTAAAAAAGTACGTGATTATATTACCGCTACCGGTCTCTGTATTGACGGAAAAATGCAAAGTACGTTGTTTGATGCCAACCTCCAGGAACGCAAATACACAGCACAAAAACGCACCGAATTCCTGTGGCGGCAAAACAGAGTTGCATATACCCAGCACAATACCAGTGAATATTTCGATGTGCCGGCCGGCCACTTAAGCGTAATCGATGCATTTCTGGCTGTGCGTAGTCAACAGTTAAAAGCCGGAGAAACCCTGTCCATTCCGATCTTTGACTCACGCAAACGGTATCAACTTGAAGTCAATATTCTGCCTGAAACAGAGATTTTGACAGCGCCATGGGGTGAAAAGGTCCGGTGTATTATTGTAAAGCCCAAGTTGAAAACAGCGGGTATTTTCACCAATAAAGGGAAAATGAAACTGTGGATGACCGATGATGATCGCCATATCCCCATCAAAATGATGGCCAAAATCAAGTTCGGCCGTATCTTCGCACACTTGAACGCTTATCATATGAGCCCGGCAACGGAGTCGAAAAAAAATATGCCCGCGAAACTGCCAGAGCAGAAACCATGACACTCTCTGATATATTCGAAAAACTGTATATTTTCAGAAAAACATATCTGACTCGTCACACCCGAAAACATCACTCCCAGTTCGGTGAGGATGTGGTGATGAATGACTGGCTCGATAAACATATCAAAGACGGTTTCTACGTGGATGTCGGCTGCTATCACCCGAGCAAATTTTCCAACACCTGCTTCCTGCACAAGCGCGGCTGGAAAGGCATCAATATTGATATGGATGCCATCAAAATCAAATGTTTCAATCTGGCCCGCCCCCATGATACCAACGTCAATGCAGCCGTGTCCGATCAGCATGGGACTGTCACCGTATATAATTTCAGCCGCTACGGACTGGGTTCCACTATTGATCCGGAAGTGGCCAAAAATACGCCAATGCCAGTGTACAGCAAAACTGAAATTGAAACAAAACCACTGACTGACATCATTGATGCC
>JAUZQH010000048.1 GCA_030951065.1 Mariprofundus sp.
TTTCGGCAAAGGCGATGGCATGTTCCATCGTTTCCCGTTCGCGAATGTCACCCAGCAGGATTACATCAGGTGCTTGCCTGAGTGTGTTTTTCAGCGCGTTACTGAAAGATATGGTGTCGGAGCCCACTTCACGCTGGGTGACAAAACACTTTTTGTGTGAATGCATAAATTCAACCGGGTCTTCGATTGTAATAATGTGGCCGGCCTGATTGCTGTTGCGCCAGTCCACCATGGCAGCCAGCGAGGTGGATTTACCGGATCCCGTAGCACCGACCATCAGTACCAGTCCGCGTTTGCTCATGGCGATATCCTTGAATATGTCAGGCAGTTTCAAGTCATCAAGTGTAGGGATTTCGGTTGTAATCTGGCGAATCACCATGCCAACAGTGCCGCGCTGGCGATAGATGTTCACGCGGAATCTGCCCAGTCCGGCTATGGCTGCAGAAAGGTTCATTTCCATGGCAGCAGCAAAGTCGGCTCTTTGTTTCTCATTCATCAGACTGTTGGCCAGATGATCAATGCTGGCGGGTTTAATAACAACCTCACCCAGGCGGTGAATGGTGCCATTGATACGATAACCCGGAGGTGCGCCAGCCATCAGGTAGAGGTCAGATGCATCGCGCTCGACCATGACCTTCAATAATTGTCGGATTGAAAGTTCATCTGCCATGAGTTTGCTCCTGTGGTCCTTACGGAAAGTGAAAGAAAAACCTGTGTCAGGATATTGCCTGAACAATAGTCATGCTTGCAATTCCAGTAGTCAGTTTGCAGTTTCCTGTCACTGTCGTTGGTTGTATGGGGAGCATAATGGATGATCAGATAATAGACAATCAGCCGGTCAGCCCGATTCTTGTCGGTTTGATGGGATCGGGAAAGAGCAGTATCGGCAGACGACTGGCCGTTCGTCTGAAACTGCCGTTGATTGATCTGGATGATTACATCGTTGAACAGGCAGGGCGCTCGATTCCGGAGATTTTTGAGCAGGATGGCGAGGCAGTGTTTCGCCGGATGGAAACCGGGGCTTTGCGCCAGGTTGTCGGCAGTCATGCAGTGATTGCCACCGGTGGCGGGGTGGTGATGTCTGAAACAAACAGGCATATTCTTAAACAGCATCCGCCGGTGATATGGTTGAAAGCAAGTCCTGAATTTTTAGCCGGGCGCATTGCCGGCGACAGTAACCGGCCGTTGATTGCGGCTGGAGATGCATTAGAAAAATTGCAGGAACTGGCTGCTATTCGGTATCCACTTTATGAACAGTGTGCTGATTTTATCCTGCCGCGCGGTGACATGAACAAAACCGAGGCATTACAAGCGATCCTTGATTTTATTTCCGTTTTTCGGAAGGGGTGATGTGATTTTTTATTGCGCAAGGCTGTCCGGGCATGCCTTTCGGGCTCAGCCTTGCGTACCCGGACTATGCCCGGTCGTTGAATGCCTGACCGGGTATATAAAAAGTACGGTTTTTCTGCGGTGTACGCAGATAGCGCATCGCCCTATACTCCGTCGCCATGACTGAATTTGCCCTGATTTTACTGTCTGCCGTATTGGTTAATAATTTTGTATTGACCAAGTTTCTTGGGATATGCCCGTTTTTGGGCACATCTTCCAAAGTGGAAACTGCGATGGGCATGTCTTTTGCCGTCATGTTTGTGATGACGCTGGCATCAACAGCATCATGGCTGGTACAGCAATATGTGTTGATTCCATTGAACTTGTTATACCTGCAAACCATTTTCTTTATCCTGATCATTGCCTCTCTGGTGCAGTTTATAGAGATGATGATTCACAAAACCAGTCCGGTATTATATCAGGGCCTGGGCATCTTTTTACCGCTGATTACCACCAATTGTGCTGTGCTTGGTGTGGCTATCCTGAACGTACAGCAGGAACAGACGTTTCTGACATCTGCTTTGTACGGCGGAGGTGCTGCAATAGGTTTTGCTCTGGTCTTGATACTATTCGCCGGTTTGCGCGAACGCATTGAGGTTTCACCTGTGCCGGCAGCCTTCAGGGGCTCGCCGCTGGCATTGATCACGGCTGGCATGATGAGCCTGGCCTTTATGGGCTTCTCCGGTCTGGTTAAAGTCTGATTCATGACCGGTTTATTGTATGCTCTGGCCAGCCTGGGCGCATTTGCGCTTGTTGCCGGCTTGATACTGGCGATTGCCCAGCGGGCCTTTCACATTGAAGGCGATCCGATGGTGGACAAAATTGATGCCTTATTGCCGCAAACCCAGTGTGGTCAGTGCGGATATCCCGGTTGCAAACCATATGCGACAGCGGTGGCCAGTGGCGAGGCGGAAGTGAACCACTGTGTGCCCGGCGGTGAGCGGACCATGCTGCAAATCGCTGATTTGATGGGCGTGGAACCGAAAGCAGTGGAAGAAGAGGCTGCTGCTCCCCGGTTGGCTTTTATCCGCGAGGATGAGTGCATTGGTTGTACTTTATGCATCAAGGCATGCCCGGTCGATGCTATTGTCGGCGCACCCAAACAATATCACACGGTCATTACCGATCATTGTACCGGCTGTGAGCTGTGTGTGGAGCCATGTCCGGTGGATTGCATCGATATGGTGACGAAACCGGAATTGCTTGAGCACTGGTCGTGGCCATTGCCTGATACCAAACGTTCACAACTTGCTCATGAAAGGAGAGATCAACATGCCGGCCACGTTTAGAGATATTGCCCAGCGGCTCGGTATGATGGCACACAGTTTTCCCGGTGGTGTACACCCCGATCAGCACAAGTTGAGCGGAACGTCAGCCATTGAAATCTGTGAACTGGCTGCTGTGCATATCCTGCCGATGAAACAGCATATCGGTTCTCCCTGCTCAGCGCTGGTTAAGGTCGGGGACCGTGTACTGCGTGGCCAGAAAATCGCTAAATCAGAAGGTTATGTATCAGTGCCGGTGCATGCACCTACATCAGGGCGCGTGGTCAAGATCGAGGAGCATCCCATTGCTCACCCGTCGGGCATGGGGATGCCATCGATTTTTATAGAAACTGATGGTGATGATACCGTTGACGAAACGCTGGCACCGATCACCGACTGGTTGAATACCGATCCGGCCATATTACGCGAGCGGGCTCGCATGTGCGGACTGGCCGGGCTGGGCGGTGCTGTATTCCCGACCTTTATCAAGCTGGTGCGCGATCAACGGTTTCCGATTGAGACAGTGATTCTCAATGGCATCGAATGTGAACCCTATCTGACCAGTGATCAGCGTCTGATGGCAGAGTACGCTGAAGATATTTTAACTGGCATGCGTATGATCAAACATATGGTCGGAGCAACAACCGGGCTGATTGCTATTGAAGATAACAAGCCGGAAGCTGTTGCTGCCATGCGCGAAGCTTTAGCGAAAATGGATGGTTTGAATAATGTCCGGGTAATTGAACTGGCTACCCGCTATCCGCAAGGCAGCGAAAAACAGTTGATCTATTCCCTGACCGGACACGAGGTTCCGGCAGGCAAGCTGCCCATGCATATTGGTGTGATCTGTCAGAATGTGGGTACAACGAAAGCTTTGTTTGATGCTATTGCGCTGGGTAAACCGCTGATCGAACGCGTGGTAACAGTAAGCGGGGACGCCTTGCCCAATCCTGTCAATTTACTTGTGCGGCTGGGCACGCCTGCTCGACAGTTATTCTCGCGGCAGGGACTGGAAGATTTTGATGGCCTGCAAATAGTGCATGGCGGTCCGATGATGGGTGAACGATTGAAGGCACCGGATGTCCCGGTGGTCAAATCGACCAATGGTTTGCTGGCACTGAGTACCAGGGCGATGGCGGCAGCACACACGGTAGAGCAACCGTGCATTCGCTGCGGCCATTGCAGTGAAGTGTGTCCGGCTTCGCTGGTACCTAATCTGCTGGCCGATCAGTGCCGTTCCGATCAATTCGACAAGGCGGAAGACTATCAATTGTTTGATTGTATAGAATGCGGTTGCTGTTCCTATGTATGCCCGTCGAATATTCCGCTGGTACATTATTTTCGTTATGGCAAAGGTCAGATTGCAGTGGATCGGCGAGAACAGTCGTTTGCTGAAGCATCACGGCAACGCTCGGAATTACGCGATGCCCGTATTGAACATGAAAAGGCAGAGAAGGCAGCCCGTCGTTCCCGTGTTCGAAAAACACATGCCCCCAGGACAGATACGGTTCCTGCTGACACAAAACCATCAGCAGATACACAACATGTTGATACGGGAAGCAAGTCTGAGGAGAAAAAGTAATGCCTCTGATTATGCTAAGTTCTCCCCATGCCCATGGCGGCGATTCGATTCGAATGATGATGTTCACCGTCATCCTTGCCCTGTTGCCTGCGGCCCTGTTCAGCGTATATCTGTTTGGCTGGCTATCAGTGCTGATGATAGGGATCTGCATGCTGACGGCGTTAATCACCGAAGCGGTCTGTTTAAGGTTGATGAAACGGTCACTGGCGACGTTGCTGGATAATTCCGCTGCTCTGACCGGGCTGTTTCTGGCTCTTACATTGCCTGCTGCCACGCCGTGGTGGATGGCTGTGCTGGGTTCAGTGTTTGCTATTGTACTTGGGAAACAGATTTATGGCGGTTTGGGTTACAATATCTTCAATCCGGCCTTGTCAGCGCGGGTCATTTTGCTGATTTCATT
>JAUZQH010000049.1 GCA_030951065.1 Mariprofundus sp.
CGCAATCGCCTGCTATGGAGTCTACCGGAAGCTGATGGCATCAAAACCGGGCATACCCAGGAAGCCGGTTACTGTCTGGTCGGCTCGGCTGAAAAAGATACCACCCGCTTCATCGCTGCCGTATTCGGTACAAAATCAGACCGGGCACGCGCCCAGCAAACGAAAACACTGCTTAAATTCGGATTCAGAAATTTCACCACCCTGCGTCCTTCCGAACGTGATATACGCCGTCAGGTGGAAGTATTCGAAGGCACCGAGAACCATGTCTGGCTGAAACCGGCCCTGCCGATCTGGGTCACTATTCCCAAAGGCAGTGAGTCTTCATTGTCTTTCCGGCTGCGCTATGAATCTCCACTGAAGGCTCCGATCCGGAAAAACCAGAAACTGGGCAGTATCGATGCCGTCATCGGCAGCAAGGACAGTGACGGCAAAGTTATCCGGTCATTTCCAATGATTGCGGCACGCGCCGTTGATCAGGCATCATGGATCAGCCGCCAATGGGACGGACTGCGCCTGTGGATACGCGATGCCACCAGTGACGCAGTCAAGGATGAGGCAGGCGAACAGGCACACTAGGACTCAAGAATGACATTGACGGCATGGGTAAACGGCCGCTTTCTGCCGCTGGATGAAGCGACTGTACATATCGAGGATCGGGGCTTTCAGTTTGCCGATGGTGTTTATGAAGTCATCGCCTGTTTTGGCGGTACGTTTCTCGATCTGGATGCGCATCTCGACAGGCTCCTGCACTCCTGCGAAAACATTGCCATCAACATACCGGTTCCCCTGCAAGAACTGAAAACACTGATTGAACAGACATACCGGCATAATCCGTTTGAGGATGCCATGATCTATGTGCAGATCACACGTGGTGCAGCACCCCGCGCCCATCTGGCACAGGCGGAGTTAACGCCGACGATGGTGATCACATCCCGTGAACTCCCCATGCCATCGGCTGAAAAAATTTCAGATGGTGTCAGTGCCATTACTCTGGATGATATGCGCTGGAAACGCTGTGACATCAAATCCATCGCACTGCTGGCCAGTGTAATCGGCAAACAGGAAGCAGCCTTCCGCAATGCTGATGAAACATTCTGGCTGGATGAACAACAGCATGTCCTCGAAGGCTGTGCCACCAACTGTTTTGCGGCCATTCACGGGGCTCTGGTTACCCACCCGCTTGATCATCAGGTGCTCGGCGGCATTACCCGCAACATGGTTCTCCGTATTGCCCGGGCACATGATATCACGGTGGAAGAACGTCCATGGAAACTGACAGAAACAGGCCTGACTGAATGCATGATGAGCAGCACCACCAATGCCATTATGCCGGTTTGTCATATCAATGGAAAAAACATCGGCACAGGCAAACCCGGTCCTATGGCCATCCGGCTGCGCGGCTGGATGCTGGATGAGTTTGAAAAGCTGAAGAGGTCATCATGATCAAGGGTGTACTGCTGGATATGGATGGCACTATTGTTGATGCCTTCCCGCCCATTATCCGGGCATTAAATCAGACATTTATTGAATACGGCCTGCCGCAAATGAGTGCTGCGGAAGTCAAACGGCATACCGGCAAGGGCGATTGCAGTATGAAAGCACTGTTCGGCGACCGGCGTGAAGAGGCTGCGGCCCGTTTTCTGGAAATCCACGATGAGGATTATCTGGAACAGATCAAACCGTTAGCAGGGGCGGAAACACTGTTTCAGTGGTTACAGCACAACAGGATTCCAACCGCCATTGTCACCAGTAAAAGTCAGATGCGTGCCGAAGCACAGCTGGATGCACTGAACTGGACGAAGTATTTTGATGTTGTCATTGGCAAGGTGGATGGCCGCCCGGAAAAGCCGGATCCGGGACCGGTGCTGCTGGCCTGCCAACAGCTGGATATTGACCCGCAACATACAGTCATGGTCGGAGACGGTATTGCCGATATGAAATCGGCCACCCGTGCCGGCAGCCGTGCACTGGGATTGTGCGATGCCTTCTCGGCTGAAGAACTCACCGAGGTTGGCGCATCACGCTGCTTTGATTCACTTACCGAGGTTCATACATGGCTGAAAACACAGATCAACTAATCCGTTTCCTGTTGCCCGAAGCACACTGCCGCGGTGTAGTGATACGTGCTCAACACCTGTTTTCCGAAGCCAACCGTATCCATGGTCTGAACGGACAGGTTGCCAGGTTGTTTGACCAGACCCTGCTTGCCTCTATCCTGCTGTTGTCGATCAGCAAGGGAGGCATGCGTCAGGTATTACAACTCGATGCCACCACCCCTGCCCCGCTGCAACGTATACTGGTTGAGGCGCGCTGTGGTGCCGTGCGCGGTTATCTCAACTGGCAGGAGGGTCAAACTGCCATTCGCCACAGTGAGGCTGCGGGCCTGAAAAGCTGGATGGGATCACCGATTCGCCTGTCCACTGTGCGTGATCTGGGGGTCGGCCAGCCCTATATTTCCACCATCGAACACGATTCCGATTTTCTGTCCGACCATATGATTCATTATCTGAATCAGTCGGTACAAATCCGCTCGGATATCATCCTGCACGATAACCTGGCGATGATGATTGAAGCCATGCCGGGCTGCGATGACGAACGCTGGTTCAAGGCTGTTGAAAGCATGGCAAAAATCCCGAATCAGGCCCTGGAACATGAAACACCTGAGTGTTTACTGGGCTATTTTGAACATTTGCGATGCAAACCGGCCGGAACCGATGATTATCGTTATCAATGTGATTGCAGCGCTGAAAAAATGGTGCAGGCCGTCAGAAACCTTCCGGCTGAACAACTGGCATCACTGGCTGACAAATCCGGCAAGATCACCGTGTCCTGTCAATATTGCGATGCCCACCATGTCATTGAGCCTGAAAAACGCTGAATCAAACGATTCGGTTTTCGTCGTAATATCGTGAGTATCGAATACACCATCACTCGCAGACCCAAACGAAAAACCGCCAGCATTGTCATCAGATCCGATAACCGGATTGAAGTGCTGGCTCCGTCCGCTATGCCTGCTGAACTGATTGCCGGGTTCGTGCAGGACAAAAGCGCCTGGATTCACAGGAAACTGCATTTCAACAGGGAAATCAGGGCAGCTTATATTCCGAAAACATTTACGCCGGGTGAGCAATTCCACCTGCTCGGCAAGTCTTACACCCTGCATATCGATCAGGGCAAACGCTCGGTACAACACAGCGAACACGATCTGCTGGTTTCACACCCCTGTCCCGACCCGAATTCGACACGCAGACAAATCTGCCGCTGGTATCAGCAGCAGGCCGAGGCGCACTTTCATGCCCGCAGCCGTTTTTTTGCCGCCATCATTGGCAAAGATCCGGCCTCTGTAGGTGTGAAATCCTATAAAAGCCGCTGGGGAAGCTGCCATCACGATGGCAGAATCTATTTTAACTGGCGCCTGATTATGGCTCCTGAATGGGTTGTGGATTATGTCGTGGTGCATGAACTCTGCCATTTACAGCATGCCAATCACTCGAGGGAATTCCGGAATCTGGTGCAATCGATTTTCCCAGCTTGTCGGGAAGCAACCACATGGCTGAAGATCAATGGTATGGCACTGTCACTGTAACAGGCATATGCCTTGTTCACCCCTTCATAACGTTCATAACGCACCGGTCTGAATGTTACTGCGGGCCAGTCAGCCGACTTCCGGCAGCACAAAAAAAGAGGCCGGGTTATCCCGGCCCCGGAGAGGAGAAGTGTGCGCCTGACTCAGGCAGTTGTCTTAATATGCCTGGTCATCAGTGTCAGATTACCAAGATCGACAACCTGTCCATGCCTGGCTTCAGCCTTTTTCAGGAAGAAGTTCAGGCCACCGCGATACTCCAGGCGCGTCTTTTTACGGGCATCCGCACCGAACTTCTTTTCAATCGCTGCGAGATAATTATTCATTGCCTTTTTGATTTCCATCGTAAACCTCCTTAGGAATCAGATGGCGCAATGATGGGAGTCATGCATGAGGCGGTGATGAGAATGACATTATACTTTTTTAAGGAACAGCATAATTTTCTTTAATTTACGGGCATTTAGGTGATCTTTGTCACAAATTCCTTCACGATGGCCCTGTTCGGACTATAATACCGACACAGTTATTCGCTGTTATCGCCCCGACGAATACCCATCAGTTCAGCCTGAATGAAAGCATCGATATCCCCGTCCAGAAATGCCTGCGTGTTGCCTGTTTCCATACCGGTACGCAGATCCTTGATGCGTGACTGATCCAGCACATAGGAACGAATCTGATGCCCCCATCCGATATCGGTTTTGGTATCTTCCATGGCCTGCTTTTCCGACTGCTGCTTTTCAATCTCCAGTTCATACAGGCGTGCTTTCAGCATCTTCCAGCAGGCATCGCGATTCTTGTGCTGGGAACGGTCATTCTGGCACTGCACCACGACACCGGTCGGAATATGCGTCATACGCACGGCTGAATCGGTCTTGTTCACATGCTGACCACCGGCGCCACTGGCACGGTAAGTATCGGTACGTACATCGGCCGGATCGATTTCGATGTCAATGTCACGGTCAATGTCGGGAAAGGCAAATACGGATGAAAATGAGGTATGCCGCCGATTACCGGAATCAAACGGTGACTTCCGCACCAGCCGGTGCACGCCGATCTCCGCCTTCAGAAAACCGTAGGCATAATCGCCCTTGATCGATACCGTCGCCGATTTGAAGCCCGCCTCTTCTCCGGCGGTGCATTCCATCAGTTCGGTTTTGAAACCCTTGCGCTCGGCCCAGCGCAAATACATCCGCAACAGCATCTCGGCCCAGTCCTGCGCCTCGGTACCGCCTGATCCGGCATTGATATCAAGGAATGCTGATTCCATATCAGTTTCACCGCCCAGCATCTGTGCCAGTTCCAGTGCTTCAAGCTGTGGCCGTACACCGTCGAGCACTTCCACTGCCTCGACCTGGGAATCGCGATCATTCTCTTCCGCACCCATTTCAAACAGGGTGATGGCATCATCCAGCTCACTATATGCCTTCCTGTAATCGCGCAATACCTTTTCAATACGCGCACGCTCCTGCATCAAACGCTGCGCCTCTGCCTGATTATCCCACAGGGACGGATCCTCGATACGTGAGTTTAACTCTCGCAGATCCTCTTCT
>JAUZQH010000005.1 GCA_030951065.1 Mariprofundus sp.
CCCATCTTGCGAATATCCTGATTGGCCATCACCGCATGGATCACCGAACCGGCGGCCAGGAACAGCAGGGCTTTAAAGAAGGCATGTGTCATCAGGTGGAAGATACCTACTGAATAAGCCGATACGCCGCAGGCCACAAACATATATCCCAGTTGCGAACAGGTGGAATAGGCAATCACACGTTTAATATCGTTTTGAACCAGGCCAATCGTAGCGCATAACCAGGCTGTGGTAGCCCCAACCAGCACCACTGCCGCCAGTGCAACCTCGGAGTATTCAAACATCGGCGACAGACGGGCCACCATAAACACACCGGCAGTTACCATGGTGGCGGCATGGATCAAAGCAGAAATCGGAGTCGGTCCCTCCATGGAATCAGGCAGCCACACATGCAGCGGCACCTGACCGGATTTACCCATCGCACCCACAAACAGGGCCAGGCAAATAAATGTAATGGCGCTGATCTGCCAATTCATGAAATCCAGCGTGATGCCCTTTTCAACAAAACCCGGCACCATATCGAATACGGTCTTATAATCGACGCTGCCGAAATAGTACCAGATTGCCAGAACACCAATCAGAAAACCGAAATCTCCGATCCGGTTGACAATAAAAGCCTTGAGAGCTGCATAATTGGCACTTTCACGTTTATACCAGAAACCGATCAACAGGTAGGAAAACAGCCCCACTGCCTCCCAACCGAAAAACAGGGTAAAGAAGCTGTTACCCATGACCAGCACCAGCATGGAAAATGTAAATGCCGAAATATAGGAGAAAAAGCGCGAATATCCCGGATCACCGTGCATATAACCGATAGTATAAACATGCACACAGGCAGACACGATGGTGACAACCAGCATCATAAGAGCTGTCAACGGGTCAATCATCATGCCGACGGATACAACAAAATCACCGGAAATGATCCAGGACCAGTAGTTACCGTAGAATGAAGCGCCATCCAGCACCTGCATAAATATATGTATGGATAACAGCGCCGAAATAATAACAGCGCCGGATGTTATCAGATGAGACAGTTTATCTTTCAAGGCCCAGCCAAACAGGCCGGCAAGCAAAGCAGCCAGCAGCGGCGGGCCGGGAATGGCGAGCAGCTCTGTTGTATTCAGTGTCATTTCTTGCACCTGCGCTCCCCCTTAACCCTGCAACGTGTTAATATCTTCGACTTCAATCGATCCACGCATACGGTAGAAACTCACCAGAATCGCCAATCCGACAGCCACTTCACAAGCCGCCACAGTCAACACAAAAAACACAAAAATCTGTCCGGACAAATCATTCAGGAAATGTGAAAAAGCAACCAGATTGATGTTCACGGCCAGCAGCATTAACTCGATACACATCAGGATAGTAATCACATTCTTGCGATTCAGGAACAGGCCAATCACACCAAGTGAAAACAGCGCAGCGCCGACAATCAGATACTCAGACAATCCAACCATTACATCCTCACCTTGCGAACCCGATCTTCGCGACGTACTTTCACCTGTGCACTGATGTTCTGGTATTTCGCATCCTTGCGGTTGCGGATAGTCAGCACAATTGCACCTACCAGCGCTACGAGCAGGATAATTGCCGCAATCTCAAACCCGAGCAGATACTTCGTGTACAGGATCTGGCCGATCTCCGCCGTATTGTTGACCTCCCGGCCAAAATGCTCGGCGACTGCCTTGTCACCCTGCGTAAACACGCCTGAACTGGAAGCGGCCACGAATTCGATCAGCAATAGTACAGCAATCATGCCGCCCAGAGGCAGATATTGCACCACCCCCTCTTTCAGTTTCGCTACATTCACTTCCAGCATCATGATCACGAACATGAACAGCACCATCACTGCTCCGACATAAATCAAGATCAGGATTATGCCCAGAAACTCGGCATCGAGCATAAAAAACAGGCCGGCTGCATTGAAGAAACATAATATCAGGAACAGCACCGAGTGCATGGTATTGCGCGACAGTACAACGCCCATTCCGGCCAGGATTGACAGCCCGCCAAACAGGTTAAAAAATACGGTTTCGAGCATTACCCCTCCCTACCCTTAATCAACTGTAGCGTGCATCAGCAGCGAGATTCGCTGCAATCTGCGACTCATATCGATCACCATGGGCCAACAACATATCCTTGGTGTAATAAAGTTCACCACGCGTTTCGGTTGCATATTCAAATTCCTGGGTCTCGACAATCGCATCGACCGGGCAGGCTTCCTGACAAAAGCCACAGTAGATGCACTTGGTCATATCAATATCGTAACGGGTGGTGCGCCGTGAACCGTCATCCCGCTCTTCCGACTCGATGGTAATGGCCAGCGCCGGACAAACCACTTCGCACAACTTGCAGGCAATACAGCGCTCCTCGCCGGATTCATAGCGGCGTAGCGCATGCAAACCTCGAAAACGCGGCGACAACCATGTTTTCTCTTCCGGATATTCCACCGTAATCTTTTTCTTGAACAGATAACGCCCGGTTACTGACAAACCGATCAGTAATTCCCACAGGAACCAGGTCTTGAATGCACGTTTCAGCATCGTGTTACCCCCACGTAATCACCTCCACGCCAGCCAGAAATTGATGATACCATCGAGTCCAGGCGTATAAATGAACACACCGACGACAAAAATCCAGCCCAGCGTCCACGGCAGGAAAATTTTCCAGCCCAGTCGCATCATCTGATCATAACGATAACGCGGGAAAGTGGCCCGGAACCAGATAAACACAAAGATCAGGAATGCAGCTTTACCCAACAACCAGAACGTACCGGGAATAATATCCAGAGCCGGAATCGGCGCATACCAGCCACCGAGAAACAAAATTGAAGTCATCAGACTAATCAATATCATGGTGCCATATTCAGCCAGCGAGAATGTAGCGAACCACATGCCTGAATATTCAACATGATAACCGGCCACCAGTTCCTCGGTTTCAGTCAAATCGAATGGCGTACGCCCGGCTTCAGCACAACCCGAGATAAAAAAGACCAGCAATATCGGGAACAAAGGAATCATGTACCAGTGCAGAAGACCTCCCTGCTGCGCATGAACGATATCAGCCAGATCGAGCGAGCCAGCCAGCATCATCACGGTGACAAGGCCAAAGCCCATGGCAATTTCATAAGAAATCATCTGACAGGTTGTACGAATTGAACCCATAATGGCGTATTTGGAGTTGGACGCCCAACCCGCCATCAGGAATCCGTACACGGACAACGACGAAATTGCCAGGATATACAGCAGCCCGACATTCAGATGAGCGATGGCCATCACATGCGGCTCGTCCCACAGTCCGAACAATGATGTTTCACCAAATGGCACCACAGCAAATGCTATCAACGCCGGTGTCAGTGCCAGAATCGGCGCCCCGACAAACAGGAGCTTATTGGCCCGGGCCGGGATAATTGTCTCTTTCAAAAACAGTTTCAGACCATCAGCCAGGGGTTGCAGCAATCCGGCCGGACCAACGCGGTTGCAACCCTTTCGTACCTGGATCCAACCAATCACACGCCGTTCAAAATAGGTAATATAAGCAACAGAGAGCGCTATCGGAACAGCAATCGCAAGGATTTCCAGCGCCCAGATTCCGGCCTGAATGGCCATATCTACTCCACTCATTGGGCTCCCCCTATAATGGAAGCGGCACTAACATCCGATAAATCGCCACCCACACCCCGCTTGGCAACAAACAGCACACCGGGACTGACATCTTCCCGCACACCAATGTAGTACGCTGATTCGCCAAGGAACGTACGCACGGTATGTTCACCTGCAGAAAGCCCCAGGGCAGTCAACGTATCCGGATGCACCAGCACATCATCCATGGCGTGAATGGAACCCGCTTCACTGAGTAAATCGGATGCGCGAGCCCACATACCTTCACGGTAGAATGAATAACGGCTGACCACGTCCAGTTCAAATTTATCGGTAGCTTTCGCCGGAACAAGCTCAACGCCTTTATTTCGAGCCGGCGCAATCAACACACTGTCCTTCTCTGAAGCATCCCATGCTGCAGCCAGTGCAGGCATTCGCTGCCGCGTCATATCCCTCAATTCAGTCAGATTGACGACAGGCACTTCTCCACCCATTACCTGAATCATGCGCATCATTACTTTCCACAATGGCCGCTCCTGGCCCAGTGATTTGATCGGATTGCTGGCCACACGAATGCGACCTTCCATATTGACGAATGCGCCTTCGATTTCCGAATAGGCTGCTGCTGGCAACTGTACAGATGCATATTCGGATATCTGACCGGAAATTGCACCTATCTGCACCAGAGGAACGCTTGCAAGCGCAGCTTTGGCCGCTGTCGGGAACAATCCGTCTCCAACAGGATCACTGCCTACCAGAATCAACGCATCCAGTTCACCTGCCGATGCTGCAGCAAACAATTCACCGGCACTGGCGCGTACATCTCCGAATATTGCAGCCAACACCTGCGTATTCATGCCTTCCGGCATCAGATTACGCCCGTCATTTTCGGCTTCGGCATGACCACAGGCGCGCATCAACAGATCCAGTCCGTTAATCAATGCCGCCGCATCCTCGTGTGAACGAATCTCCTCACCCACCAGCAAGGCACAGGAGTCAGACATCAGGGCATCAGCCAGTACTTTACCAGCCTCATGACGACCGGGCACCGCCTTCAGCCAGTTTTCGAAACCGGCTGCAGTTTTACCCAGGTCCCGGACCTGTTCCATGGCACGAGCAATCACGGCTGCCCAGTCACGCGGGCGAATAATAGCATCGTTGCTGATTTCCATATTGGTACGATAATTCATGGCTCCGATACGGGACACCGGTTTGCCGGCACGACCACGCTTGCGCAAACGCTGCATCAACAGCGGCAAGCGTTGCCTGAGATCACTACCCAGTACCACCACCTGATCAGCATCAGCAATCTGCGCCGTAGTCATGGAGAAACCTTCTTCAAATGCAAAAACACGCATATCACGACGGTGCAGGTCATAAGCAACTTTGGCATCCGGGAACAAGGTATCGCGCATCAAGCGAATGGCAGTCTGCCCCTCTACACTCCAGTCCGGTGAAAACAAAATACCAACACGCTTATCTTTCAGCAGTTCAGTCGTCCTGGCAAAGGCATCCCCCCAATCAACACTGACCAGCTCATCACCGGAACGTACTTTCGGTGACAAAATCCGATGGTCTGAACGGAAGGCATCGTAAACATAACGACCACGGTCACAAATCCACGGTTCCGGACTGTTTTCAACCGGTTGAATCCGCATCACCTCATCACCGCGTGACTCAATCTGAATATCACAGCCATTCGGACACTGCGTGCAGGTACTGTGGTGACGGGTCATTTCCCATGGACGTGATACATCATGCGATGGTTTATCGAGCAACGCACCAACCGGGCATACATCAGGCAGATTACCTGACAGCTCTGATTCCAGTGCTTCTTCAACAATACCGGTAATCGTCATATGGTCTGAACGATTCAAAACACCAATATCACCGGTACCCGCCACCTCGTCAGCAAAACGCACACAACGGGTGCAATGAATACATCGGGTCATACAGGTATTCACAAACGGGCCCAGATCATAATTGATCACAGCACGTTTGGGTTCGGCATAGCGCCCCTTGGAAGTACCATGTTCTACAGCGTAATCCTGTAATTTACAGTCTCCGCCCTGATCACACACCGGACAATCAAGGGGATGATGGATCAACAGATATTCCATCACCATCTGGCGATCTTTTTCAAGCGATTCGGTCGCCGTTTTAACTTTCATACCCTCGGAAACTGGCGTACAGCAGGAAGCTGCCGGCTTGTTCCAGCCTTCAACCTCAACCAGACACATGCGACAATTGGCCGCCACCGACAACTCAGGGTGGTAACAGAAATAAGGTACATCCACGCCGTGCTCACGACAGGCTTCCAGAATACTGGTGCCCGGCGTTACTTCGACTTCCTGCTCATTAATAAATAGTGACGTCATGCCGCGCCTCCATATACGGCACCCTTACGGATGCCCCCAAAGCGTGCAATTTCTCTGTCCTGATAACACATCATGCGGCCTTCTCCACCAGACGGGCGCGAACCTCTTCAGGGAAATGCTCCAACATCGACAGAATCGGCGCCGCCGCACCATCCGCCAGCGCGCAAATCGTACGTCCGGCCATATGTGTGGCAGCCTCTTTCAACACCTGAATATCATCTTCCGTACCCTGTCCATTTTCGACACGCACCATGATTCGTTCCAGCCAACCGGTTCCCTCACGGCAGGGCGTACACTGCCCACATGATTCATGGGCATAGAAATGCGCCAACCGTCGTGACAATGCCACCACATCGGCAGTCTCGTCCATCACGATAATCGCTCCGGAACCAAGCATCGAGCCAGCCTTCACCATATCGTCATAGGTCAATGGCGTATCATAATGCTCTGCGAGCAGCCATGGTGTCGATGATCCTCCCGGAATCACCACCTTGGGAACGGAACCATGTTGCAAACCACCGCAATACTCTTCAATCAGGGTTTTCAATGACGTCCCCATTGGCACTTCGTAATTGCCCGGCTTGTTGACGTGGCCTGAGACCGAGAAAATTTTGCAGCCGGTATTGTTCGGAATACCGATTGAGGCATGCCAGTCACCCCCGAACTTCAGAATCGCAGGAACAGTGGCCAGTGTTTCCACATTATTAACAACCGTCGGACAGCCATAAAAACCTTCGACAGCGGGGAATGGCGGTTTGAAACGCGGACGACCCGGCTTACCTTCCAGCGATTCAATCAACGCGGTTTCTTCGCCACACACATAGGCACCGGCACCGCGATGCACAGTCAGGTTCATGGAATAACCGCTACCGAGAATATTATCACCCAGCAGGTTGGCAGCATAAGCCTCGGCAATCGCATCATTCATCACGTTGGCTTCGTGTAAAAACTCACCGCGAATATAGATATAGGCATCATGCACACCCAGCGCAAAGCCGGCCATAATCATACCTTCGATCAGCAGATGCGGATCAAAACGCATGATATCACGATCCTTGAACGTACCGGGTTCGCCTTCATCAGCATTACATAACAAATAGGTGGGCTTGCCGGTATTACGCGGAACAAATGACCACTTCAGCCCGGTCGGAAATCCGGCACCACCCCGACCACGCACACCTGATGTTTTCACTTCATCAATAATTCTGGCCGAATCGAATTCTTTCAGAACGGTGGGCAGAAACTCGTAAGCGCCATGTTCACGTGCCACGCTCAGCGTATTCACATTGGGAATATTGATTCGGTCGAAACAAATCTGTTTGACCTGTTTAGGATCTGAAGGAATAGTCACTTTCCAGCTCCTTCTGAACGGGCTTTTACAATGAAAGCATCCATTGTTTCCGGCGTAGCCTTCTCATGATAAATATTATTCACCTGAACCACAGGCGCGCCGCCACAGGCACCGGCACATTCCACTTCCGTCACAGTGAACAGACCATCGGATGTGGTTTCACCCACACTGATGCCCAGCGTATCACACATATGGGACACGAGTTCATTGGCACCATTGAGCATACAGCCGGCATTGGTACACACTTCCAGTAAATAGGTGCCGCATGGCTGCTCACGAAACATCGTATAGAACGTCACCACTTCACGCACCTGCATCAAACGCAGCCCCAATACATCGGCAACCATTTGCTGTGCATCCATCGACAGATAACCGAAATCTTCCTGTGCCATATATAACACAGGCATCAGGGCGGACTGCGGACTCGGATAACGTTTTACCAGCGCCTCGATCTCGGCCAGCCGCTCATCGCTAAAGCGAACGGATTCCGCGCTCATCGGTCAACCTCCCCAAACACAATATCCTGCGTACCCAGAATCGCCACCACATCGGCGACCATATGGCCGCGACACATATAATCCAGCGCTTCGATATGAGCAAAACCCGGTGCACGAACCTTCATGCGATAGGGTTTGTTAGAACCATCCGATACGATGTACACAGCAAATTCACCCTTCGGGTGTTCCACCGCCTGATACACTTCGCCTTTCGGCACGTGATAGCCTTCCTGAAAATACTTGAAGTGGTGAATCAGGGCTTCCATATCGGACTTCATTTCTGCCCGTTTCGGACTGGTGAATTTATAATCATCCACCTTGACCGGGCCGGGATTGTTTTCCAGCCATGCCACGCACTGACTGATAATGCGGTTGGCTTCCAGCATCTCTTCCACACGCACCAGATAACGGTCATAACAATCACCGGTTACGCCAACCGGAATATCGAATTCCACCTTGTCGTAAACATCATACGGCTGCGTTTTACGCAAATCCCAGGCAATGCCGGAACCGCGAATCATCGGGCCGGTAAAGCCCCAGTCCAGGGCGGCCTCTTTATCGACAATGGCAATATCCACATTGCGCTGTTTCCAGATACGGTTTTCGGTTAGCAGGGTTTCATACTCACCGACAAGACCCGGGAAACGCTCGGTAAATGATTTAATTTTACCCAGCAGTCCGTCGGGCAGGTCCTTGGACACGCCGCCTGGGCGAAAATACGAGGCATGCATACGCGCACCACTGACTTCTTCGTAGAAATCGAAAATATCTTCACGCTCACGGAAGCAATAAAGAAACACCGTCATCGCGCCAATATCCAGTGCTACAGCGCCCAGCCACATACAGTGGTTCAGAATACGTGTCAGCTCGGCATACATCACCCGTATATACTGTGCCCGTTCCGGCGCTTCAATGCCCAGCAATTTCTCCACCCCGAGTGCATAAGCATGTTCGTTGGCCATCATGGAGACATAATCAAAACGATCAAAGTAGGGGATATTCTGCAGATACGTTTTGTATTCAAACAGTTTTTCGGTACCGCGATGCAACAGACCGATATGCGGATCGGCTTTCTCGACCACCTCGCCATCAAGTTCCAGCACCAGACGCAGCACACCATGGGCAGCCGGATGCTGGGGACCAAAGTTCAGCGTATAATTCTTAATCTCAGCCACGATCAACCCCCGGCCATGTGCGATCAATCAACACGCGATCCTCCAACTTGTTCGGGCGATAGACACAGCGCCACTGCGCTTCATCAAAGAACATTTCAACCCGCCCTGTCAGTGGAAAGTCCTTACGTAACGGGTGCCCTTCAAAACCATAATCTGTCAACAAGCGGCGCAGATCCGGATGATGATTAAAGATAATACCATACATATCGAAAGTTTCGCGCTCAAACCAGTTGGCCGTTGACCACACTTCAGTCACCGAATCAACCAGATCGCGCTCGTTGGCACCGACCTTGAGTCGAATACGCTTGTTGGCAGATACTGACAACAGGTTATACACCACCTGGAAACGCGGACTCTCCGCCGGCCAGCCTGGCATCTCCAGCATATCCACACCGCAAATATCCATCACCTGCTCAAAGGACTGTTCGTTTTTCAAATAGTGGCAGGCATCCACAATACATTCGCGCGCCAGTACAACCACCGGGCAGTCCATTCCTTCGTGAGACTCCAGCACCTGCTCGCCGAATCTCGCACGCAAACCAGCTACCGCAGCATTATCATCTGCAACCGCATTCATGCCAATATCATCCTGTAATTTCTCTTTTGTCTCGTTACTTTCAGTCATAGCATCTACCGGGCAATGGTATTGGTGCGTTTTATTTTTTCCTGCAACTGAATAAATCCATACAACAGCGCTTCAGCAGTCGGAGGACAACCGGGCACATAAATGTCCACCGGCACAATCCGATCACATCCGCGCGTCACCGAATAAGAATAGTGATAATAACCGCCGCCGTTAGCGCATGACCCCATCGAGATCACCCAGCGTGGCTCGGACATCTGGTCATACACCTTACGCAATGCCGGCGCCATTTTGTTACATAGCGTGCCGGCCACGACCATCACATCAGACTGACGTGGAGACGGCCGGAACACGATACCAAAACGATCCAGATCATAACGGGCCGCACCGGCATGCATCATTTCAACAGCACAACAGGCCAGGCCAAATGTCATTGGCCAAAGCGAACCGGCGCGAGCGCCATTGATAAGTTTGTCGGCAGTGGTTGTAATAAAGCCCTTTTCAAGTACGCCTTCTATTCCCATTGCAAGGCTCCTTTCTTCCACGCATAAATGAATCCGACCAGCAGGATCAACAAAAACAATACCATTTCAACAAAACCGAACAATCCGATCTTGTTGAGTACAATCGCCCATGGAAACAGAAACGCGCTTTCCAGATCAAAGATCACAAACAGAATAGCCAGCAAATAGAAGCGCACATCAATCTGCAGACGGGCATCCTCAAATGCCTCAAAACCACATTCATAGGCAGAAAGCTTTTCCGCATCCGGTTTCTGCTCGGAAACCATCAGCGTCATCACCAGGGGCATCGCACCCATACCGATAGCAATCAGAATAAAGATAAATATTGGTGCATATTCGTTGGCGAGATACGCTGCGCCCATTGAAACCCCTCCTTAACTGACACCCCTGAATCTGTCCTCGAAAACAGGGTGTGCTTGCTACCACCGGCAATGCATACGGTCAAGTTTATGAAGACTTCTTAACCCCACAAAAATTGCGTAAAACACTTATGATACGAGGCACTTCCAAGCATAGATGATGGCTGGCTATAGTATGCGTTGCGGACCATCATGGACAGCGTGCATATGTAAAGAAACAAAAGAGCCAAAGCCAAATTGAAACCCTCTTGGCATTTGTCCGCAACCTATGCCACCAAAACACAAAGGGCTGCCTCATGAGGCAGCCCGTTGTGTTTTGGTGGAGGCGGCGGGACTCGAACCCGCGTCCGAAAACCATCAGCCTGTGGTTCTACATGTTTAGTCCGTTCAAACAGCACCCCAAGGAAACCAAACGGACAAAGTGCCCAAAGGGTCGATTCGTAGCTATTTAACCCACAGAACCACGAGTCTCCAGTCCTGTGTGGCGATTCCATCTAAATGACCCCGGATTCCCGATGGATGGACACCTCGGGAGCGGGGTAACTTACGCAGCGTAAGCTAGTTCTACGTCGTCGTTTGCAATTATATGCAAGTGCCAGCTTTTTACGGG
>JAUZQH010000050.1 GCA_030951065.1 Mariprofundus sp.
GTGGCCGATCCACTGGGCGCTTTTTTGTTGACAATCATACTCTATAACAGGGAGTTTGTGAGATCGCGAGGTTAACTCGGGCTATTCATGAATAATCGGGGTTAAGGGTCTGTTCACGCGGAACACCATGGGAAGGGGGGCCAATGAGTGAAATACACATTCTGACTGCTAACCAGATGCGCCTGGCCGAGCAGTCGAGCATCAGTGCCGGCATCTCTGCCTTCACCCTGATGGAACGTGCAGGCCATGCGGCTGCAATCGCTGTGCTCAATCACATGCCAGATTATGGTCGCGTCGTCATCGTTGCAGGCCCGGGTAATAATGGCGGTGATGGTTTTGCAGCGGCATATTTTCTCAGGCAACGGCGCATTCCGGTTACAGTCGTCACACTTGTCCCTGTTGATGCATTGACAGGTCATAGCAAAGCGCATGCCGACAAAGCCCGCGATGCCGGCGCTAAAATACGCGAAGCCTGCTCTGAACATTGTCTTATGGAACTTGGTCGCTGGTTGCTTAGGGCCGTGATGGTTGTCGATGCCGTTTTTGGCACAGGTCTGAGTCGGCCATTACAGGGGCGAATGCGTGAAGTGGTTGAGCGGATCAATCAAAGTGACCGGCTGGTGCTTAGTGTTGATATCGCCAGTGGTGTTTGCCCGGATACAGGGGCAATACTGGGCGCTGCCGTGAACGCTGATTTTACCTTGCCGATTGCTGCTACCAAATGGGGGCACTGGCTGAATTCAGGCCGTGATTATACCGGGGGATTGCTGGATGTTGCAGATATCGGTATCGATAATGCAGCTATCCGTGAAGCTTGGGTACAATCATGTGGTCGAATAGATAAAAATGATGTTTTTTGCGTCAACAGTGCCAGTGTGATTACTGATCATTTTCTTGGTGCAGCCTGGCCTCAGCGGCGACGGTTATCACATAAGGGTTGCTATGGGCATGTCTGGATCTTTGGCGGTTCAGCCGGCTTTACAGGAGCGCCGCAACTGACTGGTCTTGGCGCCTATGCTGCCGGAGCAGGGCTTGCCAGCATCGTCTGCCCGGATGATGTCTGGCCGGTGATTGCTGCAGCCAGTCTGGAAGTGATGGCACATCCCGAATCCAAAGCGGACTGGCATGGTGCCGATGCATTGGTTATCGGGCCGGGTTGGGGCAAAGCGCAGGCTTCGTTGTTGTCCTCGCTGATTGAATCAGACAAGGCGATGGTTATTGATGCCGATGCGCTGAATATCGTCGCTGATAGTCGGTCATTACAACAGAAACTGGCAGCGAGAAAGCAGGTGACTGTGATGACGCCGCATCCGGGAGAAGCAGCCCGATTGCTGGGGGTCAACGTCGAAGATGTTCAGCATGACCGTAAGAAATCAATTCTTGCTCTGACCACACGCTATGCTTGCTGGGTTGTACTGAAAGGTTCAGAAACACTTATTGCTTCTCCGCAGAAGGATATTTATCTCAACCCCTTCGGTTCGGCACAACTGGCGATCGCCGGTTCCGGCGATGTGCTGGCTGGAATGATCGGAGCACAGCTGGCCCGAGCAAATGGTGGTGAAACGAGTCCGGGTATTCTCATTTCCGCAGCTGTGGCATTGCATGGCAAGGCCGGCGAAGATGGTGGCTGGTATCTGGCCGGTGAATTAGCCAAGGTGGTGGCGGAGATGCGTCAACGCATCGAACAGAGTGGAAAGACACATTAAACGAGTTTAGTATTGTCTGACTACTGTCAAACAACGCACAGACAAGGGGGATTGCCAATATGAGCGAAGGGCCTGAACAGCGCAAGCGGCCATTATCGCCAAGGTTATCCATCTATCGCTGGCAACCGGCTATGATTGCCAGCCTGGCACATCGAGCCAGCGGCTTAATTCTGGTCTTGTTCGTGCCGCTCTATTTGTGGCTGTTGCATGGCATGACTGGCAGCCCTGATCATTTTGAACAGGTGCAGGCATGGCTTCATTCAGGGCTCGGTAAATTTTCACTGTGGCTGGCGGGGATATCCCTGTTTTATCATTTCTGCAACGGGCTTCGTTTCCTTTCTATTGATGCCGGCTGGTGTGAAAGTCGGCGTATATTACGCTTGTCTGCCCGAATCGTGATTGGTGCAGCACTTGTTGCCTCTGTTTTGCTGGCGGTGATGTTTTGAAGCTGGTCAAGGATCCGGGTTCGGCACGCAGTGGTTTCAAAGACTGGTATCTGCAGCGTTTGTCCGCCGTTGTGCTGGCCGTACTGCTTCCGCTCCCCCTGGCATTGCTGGTGATGGTGTATACCGGTCAGGTCGATCAATTCGGGTTGCTGGATATTATCGATCATTTTGTTTCCCGACTGTTGCATACGCTGCTGATTATTGCACTGATTATTCATGCCTATATGGGTTTGAAAGTGATGATCGAGGATTATGTGCCGATCATTGGCTGGCGGGTCAGCCTGATCGGTGCCATGCTGGTGGTGATGTCGGGTTTCGGCATCTGGTGGCTGGCCATTATCTGGGCATGGGGAGGTTGAGTTGGCGTATCTTTCAACGGATCGGGTAGAGCATCATTTCCATGATGTGGTCATTATCGGTTCCGGCGGAGCGGGAATGCGCTGCGCCCTGCAGCTGGCCGATGCCGGTCATCGGGTCGCGGTCATTACCAAGGTGCTGCCAACGCGTTCGCATACGGTGGCGGCGCAGGGGGGTATCAATGCCTCGCTTGGTAATATCACTTCCGATCACTGGTTGTGGCATATGTACGATACCATCAAGGGTTCGGATTATCTCGGTGATCAGGACGCGATTGAATATATGTGCCGGGCTGCGCCGCAGCTGGTGCGGGAGCTGGAGCATCAGGGCGTGGCATTTTCCCGACTTGATAACGGTAAAATTTATCAGCGTGCATTTGGCGGTCAGTCACGTGAACTGGGTGAAGGCGGCCAGGCGCTGCGAACATGCGCTGCTGCAGATCGAACCGGCCATGCGATTTTGCATGCGATGTACCAGCAGAATCTGCGTGCAGGCACGCATTTTTATGAGGAATTTTTTGCTCTCGACCTGATCACTGATAAAAATGGCTGCCAGGGTGTGATGGCATGGGATATCGCCAAAGGTGAATATCATTTATTTCAGGCCAAGGCCGTTGTGATGGCGACCGGCGGCGCAGGACGCATTTTCAAAGTGACGACCAATGCTCATATCTGTACCGGTGATGGTGGTGCGCTGACATTGCGTGCCGGGTTGCCGATGGAAGATATGGAGTTTTTCCAGTTTCACGCGACCGGGGTAGCCGATTTCGGGCCGTTGATTACCGAAGGGGTGCGCGGAGAGGGTGGTTATTTGATCAATTCCGAGGGTGAGCGTTTTATGGAACGCTATGCGCCCACAGCCAAAGATCTGGCCAGCCGTGATGTGGTATCCCGCGCCATTGCGCTGGAAATTCGTGAAGGGCGGGGGTGCGGGCCTAACAAGGACTATGCATTGCTCAAGCTGGATCATCTGGGGAAAAAACTGATTCTGGACCGGTTGCCTAATATTCATGAACTGGCGTTGCGCTTTGCCGGCGTGGATTGCACCAAAGAACCGATTCCGGTGCAGCCGACAGCTCATTAGACCATGGGAGGCATCCCGACCAATCGCTTCGGAGAAGTAGTTTATAACGGGCCTGAAGGGGAGCGGAGTTGTGCCGGTCTGTATGCCATTGGTGAAGCGGCATGTGTGTCAGTGCATGGCGCTAACCGGCTCGGGGGGAATTCGCTGCTGGAAATTATTGTGTTTGGTCGTGCTTGCGGCAACCAGGTCATGAAACGGCTGAAGCAACATCGTTATCACCCTGCACTGGATAAAGACTGCTGGCAGAAGGGTGTTGAACGGGTGGAATCGTGGCTGGGCGAGCTGAACCGGTCAGGCGGCTCTGACTGCAATATCGCGAATATCCGCCTGCGTATGCAAACCATTATGCAGGAGCATTTCAGTGTGTACAGGACTGATGAAGTGATGAGGGAGGGTGTACAGCGACTGGAGACGCTGGCGGCCGAATTACCTGAGGCCCGGTTGTCGGATGGTAATCGCATATTCAATACCGAATTGATTGAAGCGATGGAATTGGAAAACCTGATGAGTCTTGCTCGCGTCACGGCGGCGGGAGCACTGGCGCGTATAGAATCACGCGGGGCCCATGCGCGTGATGATTACCCTGATCGCGATGATACAGTGTGGATGAAACATACGCTGGCCAGCATCAGGGATGAGCATGTGAAGCTGGATTATAAACCGGTGCGTGTGCGACCGATGACTGTCGAATCATTCCCGCCCAGAAAGAGGGTGTACTGATGAGTGAGATGATCGCGCTTTCTGTTTTTCGCTATGATCCCGAGCAGGGTGATAAGCCGGCCATGCAGGCCTATAAAGTACCCATGAGCAAGCCCGGGATGAAGTTGTTGGATGCCCTCAATTATATCAAGTGGGAACTGGATGGATCCCTGACCTATCGCCGTTCCTGCGGTGAGGGCGTGTGCGGTTCCGATGGGCTGAATATCAATGGTGTCAATGGTTTGGCCTGCATCACGCCGATTGCCGGTCTGAAACAGCCCATCCATGTGCGTCCGTTGCCATCCATGCAGGTGATTCGTGATCTGGTGGTGGATATGGATCATTTCTTTGATCAATACCGCCAGATTCAGCCGTGGTTGAAAACAGAAACGCCAACGCCGGAGCACGAGCGCTTGCAATCACCGGAGCAACGTGCCGAGCTGGACGGTTCCTACGAGTGTATCCTGTGCGGTTGCTGTACGACTTCGTGCCCGTCCTGGTGGTGGAACGGCGATCGGTTTCTGGGCCCGGCAGCACTGCTGCAGGCCAATCGCTGGATTGTTGATTCGCGCGATGAAGCCATGGGTGAGCGGCTCGATCAACTGGAGGACTCCTTTCGCCTGTATCGTTGCCATCAGATTATGAATTGTATGGAAGCGTGCCCGAAAGAATTGAATCCGACTGCGGCCATTGATAATATCAAACGTAAAATTCTTGCACGTAAGTCCTGATTTCATTTATTCCATTGACCATGTGTGAAGCAGATATTGTCATTCGCCGTCTTTGTTACCGTTTAAATCGCCAGGGTATGCTGGAACTGGATGCATGGCTGGGCCGTTTGCAAAACGCAGACCTGCAGGATCCGGCTGTGATGGCAGCCATTGATGTATTATTACAGGCTGAGGTGCCTGAGTTGCAAGCCATGATGCATGGCGAAAAAGGTGTGCCGGAATGTCTGAAAGCATGGCTGTGAAATTGATCCAATCGGGACTGGTGTGGGTTGTTCTTACGGGCCTGCTTGTATCAGCCTGTAAACAGGATCAATCAGCACAATTGATTTTACCTGCTGCAAAAACAGTGTCGGACTCCGTATTGGTATTCGAACCGGACCATCTTGACCTTGGTACGGTGAAGGAAGGTGAGGAGGCGACTGGTTTTCTCCGGGTGCGTAACTCCGGAGACAGCATGGTCAATATCGTTTCGGTGGAGGCATCCTGTGGTTGCACTGTGGCCGAACCGGAACAGCGTTTACTGATACCGGGCGGATTTACACGCATCAGGGTTGTGGTCGATACGTTTGCCAAGCAGGGCGCTGCCAGAAAATGGATACTGTTGACGGACGATGCAGGGCATCACAGCAAGGCGTGGTTGACCCTGCGTGTGCAGCCTAATCCGCATCTGGACGGAACGTCGCGTAGTATTTTCCAGGGCAAATGCGCAGCTTGTCATTATGAGCCGGCCAAAGGGAAAGTGACAGGCCCGGAGATCTACCAGGCAGTTTGCGCCATGTGTCACGGCAGTGATCGCGAGGGTGTCTCAGGCCCGTCATTAAAGCATCACAATGATGCGGCTTTACTTTCGACTGTGATTGCCAACGGTGTCGGTTCGCAGCATATGCCGGGATTTGCTGTCGATAAGGGCGGCCCGCTGACAACCGCACAGATTTTCTCGCTTAGCCAATGGCTTTCAGCACTGGACGAATGAATTGAAAATCGTTATAAATCCGAACCTCGGATTATGATCAAAAAAAATTGAATCCGGCTGGAACAAGTTGAATTCAAAACGGGGACTACCATGAAAAAAGATGTTGTGATTGCGCCGTCAATACTGTCGGCTGATTTCGCTCGTTTGGGAGAAGAAATCAAGGCTGTGGATGATGCCGGAGCTGACTGGATTCATTTTGATGTGATGGATGGTTCGTTTGTTCCTCCGATTACGATTGGCGATAATATTTGCAAAGCGATCCGTTCCTATACGGAAAAACCGATTGATGTGCATTTGATGGTCAACCATCCGGACACACAGGTGGAAGCATTTGCCAATGCCGGTGCTGATATTATTACCGTACATCAGGAGGCATGCATTCACCTGGAGCGCACGCTTCAACTGATTCGCTCCTTTGGTAAGAAAGCAGGTGTGAGTCTGAATCCGGCTACGCCTGTTTCCACCATTAAAAATGTATTGCACTGCACAGACCTGGTGCTGTTGATGAGTGTGAACCCGGGTTATGGCGGCCAGTCATATATTCATGCCGTCACCGACAAAATTAAAGAAGCCCGCAAGATGCTGGATGATGCTGATTGTGATGCATGGCTCGAAGTCGATGGCGGAGTCAATGTGAAAACTGCTGCTGAAGTTGGGGGCGCTGGCGCCGATGCGATTGTAGCGGGCTCTGCAGTCTATAATGCACCGGACTATGCTGTGGCAATAGCCGATATCAGGCGGCTGGCTTCAAACGTATAGTCTGATTGTATGTATAAGGCGTTTGACTGGCTGCCTGCGGGCTGCTAGCTATCGCCGTTAATTTAGGGTTAAGGAATTTTAAGGGAGGAGTAATTATGGCAGATCAAGCTGATCAATCGCGCCGCAACTTTCTCTATGTCGCTGCTGGCGCCATGGGTGGAGTCGCTGCCGGTGCGACTGTGATACCATTTATTGGTAGCATGCTTCCAGCCGCAGATACACTGGCTGCATCCAAGACTGAATTTGACGTGTCGACTGTTGAAAAAGGCCAGTTGGTCGTGATTCAGTGGCAGGGGAAACCGGTATTTGTGGTCAATCGTACAGAAGAATACCTCAAGCAGGTCGATGGGCATGATGATATGCTCAAGGATAAGGACTCCAAGGCTATTGAAGCTGTCGGTGCCGAGTGGCTTACTGCTGAAAACAATAAATATCGTGCTATCAAGCCGGAATATCTGATAGTCGTAGCAAGTTGCACGCATCTGGGTTGCATTCCGCTGTTCAAACCAACAGCCGGGCGTAAGGACTGGGGAGAATCTGTACCTGAAGACTGGCCGGGTGGCTGGCATTGCCCATGCCATGGTTCATTGTATGACATCTCTGCACGTGTAATCAACGGGTCGCCGGCTCCGCATAATCTGCACCTGATGCCATACAAGTATCTTACAGACACCAAAGTCGTAATCGGCTAATCGGACAAAGGAGGGGAATGTGTTAGAAAAGATGATGAAAACTCGCTTGTTCGGCTGGATTGACGAACGGACAGGTGCCGAAGCGATTCTGAAATCGCAACTGACTGAATATCCGGTTCCGAAGAATCTGAACTATATGTGGAACTTCGGCTCGCTGGCGCTGCTGGTGCTGGTGCTGCAAATCCTGACCGGTATTTTCCTGGCCATGTATTATAAACCGTCTGCAGCCTTTACAACGGGCAACTATACTGTGGCCTTTGACTCTGTTGAACGCATTATGCGGGATGTGAACTTCGGCTGGCTGATTCGCTATATGCATGCGGTTGGTGCATCCATGTTCTTTGTGGTTGTTTATCTGCATATCGGTCGCGGTATGTATTATGGTTCATTCAAGGCGCCACGTGAGTTGCTGTGGATTATCGGCGTGGTCATTCTGCTGATTATGCAGGGCGCAGCTTTCTTCGGCTATCTGTTACCCTGGGGTCAGATGTCCTTCTGGGGCGCAACCGTGATTACCAACCTGTTCGGAGCTTTACCGGTGATCGGTGAATATCTGCAACAGATTCTCCGAGGTGGTTTTGCAGTTGGTGATCCAACACTGAACCGTTTCTTCTCGTTGCATTATCTGTTCCCGCTGTTGCTGGTAGCGATTGTTGGCGGTCACGTACATGCCCTGCATGTGGTCCACTCCAACAACCCCGAGGGTATCGATATCCATAAGGATGAAGAGAAAATTCCATTCCACCCTTACTACACCATCAAGGATGCGTTTGGTGTTTCTGTGTTCCTGTTGTTCTACTGCTACATTATCTTCTTCAACCCGCAGATGGGTGGATACTTCATTGAAGTCGACAACTATGTGCCGGCGAACAACTTGCAGACACCACCCCATATTGCGCCGGTATGGTACTTAACACCGTGGTATACCATTTTACGTTCGTTCGAGAGCAAACTGATTGGTGTACTGGCCATGGGTGGTTCTCTGGCAATTCTGTTTCTGCTGCCATTCCTGTGTAAATCGGCAGTGCGTTCAGCGCGTTATCGTCCGATGTACAAGATACTGGTGATTATGTTCTTCATTGATGTGATTATACTGGGTTACTGTGGACACTCTGCGCCAACACCGACGCTGAAACTGATTGGTCAAATTTCAACAGCATATTACTTCGGATTCTTCCTGATATTACCAATATTGCCGAAGTTTGAAAAAACAAAACCGGTTCCGGAGGGGATATAAGATGAAGTTGAAACAATTTCTTATTGTCGCGGCTGCTGCAGTCGTCTTCTCCCTGCCGATTAGCGCTCATGCCAATGAAGGTGGTGTAGCACTCAAGCATGCTGATATTGATGTTACTGATCAGGAACAGATTCGCCGTGGCCTGACCGTAGTCACGGATGTGTGCATGGGTTGCCATTCGGCGGTGTATGTTACCTACAAAGGTTTGATGGATTATCCTGAAATTGGCCTTTCACGTGAAGCTG
>JAUZQH010000051.1 GCA_030951065.1 Mariprofundus sp.
ATGTCAGTGATAAAAACATGCAGAGTGATATCGTCTGCATGGGTGATCCGGTTCAAAGTCTGTTTGAACTGACCACGCACGGTGACGAGTATCAGGTAATTCTGCTTGATGTGCGTATTCCCAGGCTATCCGGCGATGAGATTTACAGTTCGCTGGAACAGGTCAATCCGGGCATTCTGGGTCGCATCATCTTTGTCACCGGTTACCCGGAGGATTTGTACGAACGTTTTCCGGGCAAGGAATTCAATATCCTGCAGAAACCGTTCCGCTACAACAGCTTTGCCGAAAAACTGGATTGCCTTTTCGGCAACTAGGAGTCTGTCGGACTTATGAGAAATCTACTGCGCGTTAGGGATAACGGCCCAAAATATCCTGATTTATCGTTGCATAGTTACCACTATGCGCCTCAAAATCATGCTATTTTTGACTCGTTCCCCCATCTGCTCGCTACGATCACCCTAAGCCCGACAGACTCCTAGAGCCTATCCAACCCATGCCGGAAACAGAACAATGGCAAGCCTCCCTGCTTGAGCAGCGTATAGCGTGGGGCATTGCTGCATGCTGCATCATTCTGGTGTTCCTGGCCTCTACACGGCCGGAATGGTTTGAACTTCCGGCTCCAACGCCACAGCAAATCGTCAAAAAAGAACCCATCAGGAAAACATCCCATCCGGCGCCTGTGATCCACCACCATCAAGTAGAAACACCGGTGGAAGCGCCTGTTAAAACACAGCCGGGTAAACCGGAGCCAAAAAAACGGCCTGTCGTGATAACTCCGAAAACGAAGATTCCAGATACAACGGCCATTGCGAGCGGATTTTATGTCCAGATCGGCGCATTCCATGAACGCCATCGTGCGCAGAGCCTAACTGATCAGCTGAAACGAAAAGGCTGGAAAGCTGTCATATCCACCAGAAAGAACAGACTCTATGCTGTATGGATCGGCCCGAAGCAAACACATGCGTCGGCCAAAAAACTGTTGCTAACGATTCAACGCAAGCTGAAAAGCAAGGGCTTTATCGTTCATCAGAAACGTGGATAAACACTATCTCGCATCGAACATGAATAATGCCTGAACAGGGCATGGTCGCTGCCGGCCATACCGCCACAGCTGAAGCCGGTGCCGCCATTTTACGTGCCGGCGGCAATGCTGTGGATGCGGCCATTGCAGCAGTATGTACATCTTTTTGCGCTGAACCGGTACTGACTGCGGCCGGCGGCGGCGGCTTCATGCTGGTTGCTGCTCCCCACCAGCGGCCTGTGCTCTACGACGGGTTTGCCCGCATGCCTCGCAGCATCATTCACCATGGTAGCACCACTGCCAACTTTTCTGCCGATACTTCCACTGAATTAAAAGCGATACCGATTGATTTTGGCGATACTGTGCAAACTTTCCATATCGGTCAGGCATCCGTCGGCACACCATCATTACCGGCCATGCTCTTTGAGGCCCACCTTCAACACGGCAAGCTACCGCTGAGGGAAGCATTGATGCCGGGTATAGAAGCCGCAAAAAACGGCATCCGGCTCAATCATCTTCAGGCTTCATTCATCAAACTGCTGCAGCCAATCCTGAGCAGTTCGGAACCCTGTAAATCACTGCATGCACCTGCCGGAAAACTGCTTGTCGAAGGTGACTGTTTCCGCAATCCTGATCTGGGTAACATCCTTGAAATGCTTGCTATTGAGGGTATTGATGAAATGTACCACGGTGATCTGGCTCGCACGATTGTCAGCGCCTGCACGCCCCACGGGTTGCTTGGCATGGAGGATATGTGCAGCCAGCAGGTCAACACCCGCACACCTTTATCCACACCCATGTTTGGCGGCACACTGCTGACCAATCCCCCGCCCTCATCCGGCGGCCTGTTGATCACATTTGCCGCCTGCCTGCTTGATCGCCTCCCGGCTCATGATGTAACCGCAAAAACACCATGGCCTGTATTGATAACTGAAGCCCTGCATGCAGCCAGCAGCATACGTCATCAAGGGCTGGATGCCCGAATCCATAAATCTGATATTGAATCGGAAATCCTGAACCGCCATTTGTTGCAAACTCAAATGGACAATATTCTCCAGCGTCTGCGAGGCATTGCACAAGATCGGCATGATGAACCGGTCAACCGGAATGGAAGCACGACACATATCAGCATTGTGGACAAGGATGGCATGGCTGTATCGCTGACCACCAGCAATGGGGAGGGTTCGGGCATCGTCGTACCCGGGACCGGGATTCACCTGAACAATATGCTGGGCGAGGAAGATATCAATCCGCTGGGCTTCCATGCTCTGCCGGGCGGAACCATGCTCTCGTCAATGATGGCACCATCCATTTTTATGAAAGACGGGCGCCCTGCCATCGTGCTTGGCAGCGGAGGCTCTAATCGCCTGCGTGGCGCTATCCTGCAGGTGCTGACACGCCACCTGCTACTGAACCAGAGTATTGAAGAGGCCGTGCATGCGCCTCGTTTGCATAATGAAGGTGACAGGCTTGATATCGAACCGGATTTCTTATCTGATCATGAAAAAGACCAGCTCATACAAATGGGCTGGAAGCTTAATCCCTGGCAACAGCAGAGCGTCTATTTCGGCGGTGTCAATGCCATCAGCTGCGATATTAAAGGACAGTTGTGCGCCAGCGGAGATCCGCGTCGTGGTGGCGCAGTCTGCTGCGCATGAATAACGTATTCATTGCATTCGGAGGCAACCTCGGCGATGTGTTATCGAATTTCCGATCGGCCCGCCAAAATATCGCCCGGCTCGAAGGGATACATGTCACCCGTTCATCGCTGCTTTATCGCACTCCCCCGCTCGGCCCTGCAGGCCAGCCGGATTATTTGAATGCCATGATTGCAGCCGAGTCGGAACTGAAACCGCTTGCATTACTGACAGCATTACAAACCATCGAAACACAACACGGACGCATCCGTGCAGAACACTGGGGGGCGCGCACCATGGATCTGGATATTATTGCCATGGATTCACTTGTGATCGACGATGAACGTCTGAGCATCCCTCATCCGCAAATGCATCATCGCCAGTTTGTACTGCGCCCTCTTTGCGATATCGAACCAAACTGGCAACATCCCAACCTGAACAAAACAGCATCGCAACTGCTGAATGCATTATTGCTGGCTGGAGAAGCGGCGTTACCACAGGGGATAGCATGGTAGAAAAGAAAAGTCTGACCGAAAGAGGCAGGCCACTGAGCCAGTGCCATATCGCTATTGAAGGCGCAATCGGCGTGGGCAAAACCACGCTGGCACAAAAACTGGCCGATAAAATCGGTTCCGGTACATTTTTTGAGCAGGTGGATGATAACCCCTTCATCGAATTATTTTATCAGGATCCATCCCGCCATGCGCTGTCCGTTCAACTCTCATTTCTATTCTCGCGTCTGAAACAGTGGCAAACACTGCTTCAGCAGGATCTGTTCAGTCAGGGGGTGGTCAGCGATTACCTCTTCGCCAAGGATCATATCTTTGCAACCGTGACCCTCTCCGATGAAGAGCTGGCGCTGTATGATCAGGTTGCCCGACTGATCCAGGTGGATATTCACTGTCCCGATCTGGTGATTTACCTGCAATCCAAACCCAACGTGATCATGGAACGTATCCGCCGCCGAAATCGCAACATGGAACGCGGTTTGAAAATGGATTATCTGCAACAGGTCATCAATGCCTATGACCAGTACTTTTTCCATTATCAGGAAGTACCCCTGTTGATCGTGCAGACCGACCGGATGAATTTCGCCGACAGCGAAGAGGCGGTTGATACCCTGATCGAACGTATCGGCAACATGACCTCGCAAACCGAATTCTGGGCTGATTACAGCTAACCTCCTTGCCACGAAGGTCTGTTCATCCCGCCCGTTTTCTTGTCGCTCATCGTGGTGATCAGACATGTGCGATTGAAAACACGCTGGCCGCTTTTTCCGCAGCTGCCAAAGCAGGCGCCTGTTTTCTGGAGTGTGATATCCAGTTCACAAAGGATTTCATACCGCTTGTGCTGCACAATCACGGGCTTGAAAAACTCAATATCGGCAGCACAGCCAAAGTATCCCAATTCACATATTTAGAGCTACTCGAGAAAACCGCCCGAATTTATCCCTTGCTCACATTCAAAGCACTATTACATTGGCTGGAACAATATCCGGATATCACCCTGTTTGCCGAACTGAAACCATCCATCCTGCGCAGAAAAACGCCTGAACAGACCATTCATACCATCCTGTCCATGATTTCTGAAACGCTGCGATCACAAATTGTGCTGATCAGCCAGTCGGCACTACTGATCGAGGCATGCAGCCATCAGTTTTCCGGCGACGTTGGATGGGTAGCCGAACACCACCATATTCCGGATAGCAGCTTCTCATATTTATTCCTGCCTGCCAGTCGTGCCGGGGAAGCCATGGCATGGCAACAACAAGGCATAACCTGCGCTGTATATACTGTCGATGATGCCAAGCAAGCCAGAGCCTTACTATCCGATGGGATCGAACTGATCGAAACCAATCATTTTGGTCGCATGAAAAAGGAACTCGAAAATGTCCGGGAATGATACGCCTGAAGTTGATATTCTTGTCATCGGCGGCGGCATTAACGGCGTTGGTACAGCACAGGCTGCAGCAGCAGCCTGTCATTCGGTGCTGCTGGTAGAGCAGAATACCATCGCCTCTGCCACCTCAAGCAATTCCACCAAACTCATCCACGGCGGTCTGCGTTATCTGGAATCCATGCAAATGGGGCTTGTATATGAAGCTTTGCATGAACGTGAAACACTGCTGAAACTCGCTCCCGGACTGGTCAGTCGAGAATGGTTCTATATCCCTGTGTTCCGGCACAACAAAAGGCCGGCATGGGTGGTGAATATCGGTCTGGCTCTCTACTGGGCCTTATCCGTCGGACGATCCCGCTTCAAATCTGTTCCCCGGAAACAATGGCAACACGTTATCCCCGGTTTGAACACAGAACATATGACCACCCTGCTCGCCTATGAAGATGCTGCCACAGATGATGCACTGCTGACACAGGCAGTTGCCAGATCGGCCGAACGGCTTGGTGCAACAATTCAGCAACACACGGCATTTGTCGGTGCATCATTTCAGGATAACAGATGGCTGATCCAACTTGCCCCGGATGGACAGAACCAGAAAACCGAAGTCAGGGCAAAAATCCTGATCAATGCGACCGGGCCGTGGGTTAACACCGTCAGGCAGCAAATCACGCCCCTGCCTCCCGAACAGAAAATTCACCTGGTTCAGGGCACACATTTGCTACTTGATCGCCCGTGTCCTGCCTTTGTTTATGTTGAGTCCGAGGATGATCGGGTGATGTTTTTTCGTCCATGGAAAGGAGGAACACTGGCCGGCACCACTGAAACCGATTTTTACGGTGATCCATCCAAAGTCCATGCAAGCAAAGAAGAAGTGAAAATTATTCTTGCAACCTATAACCGTTATTTTCCCGAGCATCCCTGTTCCAAATCCGACATTCTGGAATACTACTGCGGCATCCGTGTGCTGCCGCAATATTCAGATACGGCCTTTTCGGCCAATCGCAGTGCTATGCTCGTCTGTGATAACGAAGACAAACCTTCATATATTGCAATTTATGGCGGGAAGTTGACCACCTATCGCAAGGAGGCGGAAAAAGTGGCGCGCCTGATTTCCCGCCGATTGCCAGCCAAACAAAATGCAGATACAGGCAAGATCAGCCTGACATAATCAGTATATTGGTGACACGACAGGCATAACGTATTTGCTCCGGGAACCACGTACATCTAGAGTCCACCCATCCTGAAAGACGGTACCCAAGCTGTTCACGCAGCCGGACCGAAGCGGAAAGGAAGATATGAACGCACTTAAACCCGTCACTGCAGCGACGCTGTTGCGCGCCAGGCAGTGTGATGAAAAGACCGTATGGCTAACGGCTTATGATGCTGTTTCAGCCAGTATTGCCGAAGCTGCCGGAGCAGAAGTACTGCTCGTGGGGGATTCAATCGGTATGGTCTGTCTGGGTTTTGATTCCACCCTGCCCGTCACCCTTGATCACATGATTCACCATACCGCCGCCGTGGTGCGTGGTCGCAAACATGCATGGGTTGTCTGTGACCTGCCTTTCGGCACCTATCAGCAATCCCCCGAACAGGCCTTTGCATCAAGTGTGCGTGTATTACAGGAAACCGGATGCGATGCTGTGAAAATCGAGGGTGGCGAACATATGGCTGCAACGATTCGCTTTCTGGCCGAGCGTGGGATTGCCGTGGTTGCCCATATTGGTCTGACACCACAATCAGTGAAGAAATTCGGTTCCTATGGCAAACGCGGCAAGGATTATGCTGAACGTACGCAGCTGCTCAAGGATGCGGAAGCCGTCAGTAGTGCCGGCGCTGTGAGTCTGGTGCTGGAAAATATCCCTGCCGACCTGGCTGCTGAAATTACCGGTGCAGTTGACATTCCGACTGTCGGAATCGGCGCTGGCATCTCCTGTAATGCCCAGGTGCTGGTATGGAACGATTTATTGGGCATATCAGAATCCAATCCACCGTTTGCCCCGGCATATGCCCGGGTACGTGACATAATGACAAACGCTATTTCCCGCTGGGTTGCCGACGTCAAATCCGGACGTTTCCCTGAATGATACTTTTCCCCTGTCCCTTGCAGATTTGCCGGGCAACATCATTTCGAACGGAATCAAGCCGTGGAACAGCGACCGTTCGAAATAATGTATGCGAGGGTACCCGCAGGGCAAAAATGCCCGGGGGTCTTCTTTCCTGGTACTTCTTTGGAGACGCAAAGAAGAACGGATCACTTCTGGATCCATTCACATGATCGTTGCCCGTACCACAACAGAAATCCGCAGCCACCTGAAACCGCTGCGAAAGCAGACCATTGCCTTCGTACCCACCATGGGCTGTCTGCATGCCGGACATATGAGCCTGATTGAAAAAGCTGCAAAGCTGGCCGATATCGTGGTGGTTTCCATTTACGTGAATCCGCTGCAATTTGGAGCAGGCGAAGATCTGGATACCTATCCGCGCACCTTCGACAAGGATGCTGCACTGTGTGCCGAAGCCGGTGTGGACTTCCTGTTTCACCCGACCACGCTGTATCCGGAAAATGGCCCGAAAATCACACTCAAGGCAACCGACCTTTGCGACTGTCTGTGCGGCGCATCGCGTCCCGGTCACTTCGACGGTGTCATCACGGTAGTGAATATCCTGTTCAATATTATCCAACCGGATTTTGCCATCTTTGGTGAAAAGGACTGGCAACAGCTGGCCGTCATCCGCCGCATGGTCGAAGACCTTCAAATGCCTGTTGAGATTGTCGGAAGCGATATTATTCGTGAAGCCGATGGCCTGGCCATGAGCAGTCGCAACCGATATCTATCCGACACC
>JAUZQH010000052.1 GCA_030951065.1 Mariprofundus sp.
CGGCATTGATATGCACCACCGTACCGCCAGCGAAATCGAGTACGCCGTCATCCGCAAGAAGACCGCCGCCCCAGACCCAGTGACAAATCGGCGCATAAACGGCCAGCACCCAGACACCGGTAAACAGCATCACAGCGGAAAATTTCATACGCTCGGCAAATGCACCGATAATCAGAACCGGTGTAATAATGGCAAATGTCATCTGGAAGGTAGCAAACACAGATTCCGGAATCGTACCGGACAAGGTGTCGTAACCGACGCCTGAGAAGAATGCCTTGTCCAGACCGCCAATAAATGCTGTGCCCTCACCAAAGGCCAGTGAATAACCCAGCACAACCCACAACACGCTCATCAGTGAAGCGATAGCGATGGTCTGCATACACATGGATAACACATTCTTTTTGCGCACCATGCCGCCGTAAAACAGTGCCAGCCCCGGCAGTGTCATCAACAACACCAGCGCAGTCGCTGTGATCATCCAGGCTGTATCGCCTGAATTCAATGTGGGTGCTTCTTCAGCAAATGCCATGCCCGGCAGCAACAGCGCCGCAGGAAGCATCAAACCGATTTTAGATATGATGTTTTTCATTCGTCCTCTCCCCTCTTATAATGCATCCGCATCGGTTTCACCGGTGCGAATACGGACAACTTTTTCAACTTCTGATACAAATATTTTACCGTCACCGACTTTGCCGGAACGCGCTGCTTCAACAATGGCATCCACAACCATATCAACCTGATCGGCTGCCACGACAACAGAGATTTCTGTTTTGGGTACGAAATCGACATTATATTCCGCGCCACGATACAACTCGGTATGCCCCTTCTGGCGACCATGACCGCGTACTTCCGTCACTGTCAGGCCGTTAATACCGACTTCAATGAGTTTGTCTTTCACATCATCAAGCTTGAATGGTTTGATGATTGCTCGAATCATTTTCATACTTATTTCCTCCTGAGAATTGGGTGGTTTTAATAAACTTGCGAATGAAAGGGTGGCTGTAACCACCCTTTCTTCATATCTTGATTAAAAAGCTACATTCACGCCGAATACGGCGTTGAAGTCCGACTGTGTCTGATAGATGTAGCGCTTACCGTCCAATGCTCTTGAGACAACAGGAATGACAGCAGTTAGCGAAGGTGTAATCGTAAGGCCTGATACTTCGAAGTCCCTGCTCGCACCCACTGTAACAACCTGAATGCCATCATTGATCACGCCGGATAATTGAGCTGCAGAACGGGTAATATCATTATTGTAGAAAGCAAATGAAACCGTAGTGGACAAATCATAATCCCCCAGCGAGGTGCTGGCACCTGCATCCAGCCAGATATCACCCTTGATGTTCAGGTTGTTTACCGGCACGCTGGCATCAGCAAAGGTATAATAAACGGTAACAAACGGTGAAATCATCGCATCATAAGAAATACCGCCATAGACCTCGGCAAAGTTTGCGGTGGAATCCCTCATATAAGTGTAATAGATGCCACCAACGGTATAACCGAAGTCACCGATACTGCCGGAATAATCCAGTGTCCAATCGAATTCAATCGCGTCCTGGCCGGCAAACTGTGGTGCCGGGGATGCAAAGGTATTGGAAGCCCATCCCGATGCACTCAAAGTACCCGGACCAATGTCAGCACTGATAGATACATCACCCTGTACGGCCGCCTTGTTAACGTTTTGAGGTGCACCGCGCCAGATGTACTGGTTGTATACGCCAATATCTCCGGCTACTGCCAGCCCTTCAGCCTGGGCTTCAACAGCGCCTGCGCTCATGCCTATGATTCCAGCCATCAGCATGCCTGATAATGTTTTTTTCATATTTCCATCTCCTTAATAAACTAGCATTGCCTATTTGTAGACATACCAAACATAGAGCATATAACATGCCAGCATGCCAATTAATACATAACCCAATAAAAACAATATGTTATGAAATATTCGAAGCTGTCCACGCGCCCAGGATGCCTATTATTTGTCCATATGTGCCTGCTATTTAAGCACATTCCTGTTTCGCTGCTACCCAAATGTCGTACTTCCATCAGGACAAGCACGCAATTCACAGACCGTCGCTGGAAGTTACTTGTTCAGGAATAATAAATTCAGCCAGGAACTATCGGAAATCCTCTATGCAAACCGCGTCGACACCATATAGAATCGGCACAGAAAGAAGAAACCATGGACTTTCCAATGATTGCCATGGCAGAATATCGTAAGATGTATACGAGACAGGAATTTGACAATTTTCATCTAAGTCCGTGTCCCCTATCAGGATCAAAACACAATACAGCACGGTTGTGGGCAAACTCCGATGAATTCTGAACCAAACACCCTGCTTCCGGTTGTTCTGTCATCCGAACAGCTGTCCGAATCAATGTTTTGCAACACAACCGATGCCATTGCTGTAAACCATCAGGGGAAAATCACCATCTGGAACAATTCTGCCACGAAGATGTTCGGCTATTCCGACAAACAGGCGATTGGCATGAGTCTTTACGATCTCATTGTCCCCCATCAAATGAAGCAAAAAGCCAAAAACGGATTTAAGACCTTTTCAGAAACAGGCAAAGGTCCAATGATAGGGAAAACTACGGAGTGCATAGCCAGGCGCAAAGATGGCTCCACATTCCCGGCCGAGGTATCTGTTTCCGGATTTAAGCCTGAGGAGAGCCAGCACTGGCAGGCCGTTGCCATCGTACGGGATATCAGCATACGTAAACAGATCGACGATATGCCTCACTCAAACCAGCACATGATTGATCATTATTCTGATGGATCTTTCTGGATTGATCAGCAGGGTAATTTTGTCAATGTGAATCAAAGCATGTGTCGAAACCTGGGCTACACACGGGATGAAATGCTCAGCATGACTGTTTTTGATATCGACCCCGTATTTACCCGCCGGTTCTGGTCAGAGCATTGGAAAAGCCTGAAAGAACAGGGAGCAACCCGCCTGGAGTCCTTCCACAAAACCAGATCAGGTAAAACCTTTCCTGTAGATATCAGCCTGAATTACATTTGTTTCGGTGACCGAGAATATAATTTTGCCTTTGTAGTCGACATTACCGAGCGCAAACAGGCCGAAGCAATTCTGGGCAAGATAGAAATAAAGCATCAAAAACTGGTCGATTCGGTAGCGGCACTTCCCTGGACCTATGATATTACACATGACTGTTTCACCTTTTTGGGAGAACAGATCAAGACCATGTTGGGTGTTCGTCCCGATACCATATCCCACATGAAAGACTGGGTGAGGCTTATTCATCCGCATGACCGAAAAAGAACAGCCAAATTTGCTATAGAGAAAACACGGGAAGGGAATCATTTCGAAGTAGAACACCGGATGAAACTGGCTGATGGCAGCTGGACATGGGTAAGAAATGTCATTTCGGTAGAGCTGGAACAGAATAAACCCATAGGTCTTTCGGGCTTCATGTTCGACATTAACGACAAAATGAAAACCCGGGAAGCACTGGAAAAAAGCCGTGAGCAATTAAAAGCAAGCCTGATCGGCACAGTCATCGCCGTATCCAGAGCGGTAGGCGCCCGTGACCCGTACACTGCCGGACATCAGCAGCGGGTATCACAACTTTCCCGCGCCATTGGTCAGGAGATGGGCCTGGATGCGGCGCAAATTGACGGGCTCCGGATGGGAGCAACTATCCACGATATTGGCAAAATATACCTGCCGGCAGAAATTCTGAGTAAACCGACGAAATTAACCGATGTCGAATACGCATTGATTAAAAGCCATGCACAGGTCGGCTACGACATTCTGAAGGACATTACTTTCCCCTGGCCCGTGGCGGATATCGCCCATCAACATCATGAACGTCTGGATGGAAGCGGCTACCCGCAGGGGCTGAAAGGTGATCAAATCTGTCTGGAAGCACGGATTGTAGCCGTGGCTGATGTAGTTGAGGCCATGGGCAGCCATCGCCCCTACCGTGCGGCACTGGGTTTCGATGCTGCATTACAGGAAATCGAAAAATACCGGGGCAAATGGTTTGACCCTGACGCCGTGGATGCCTGCCTGACCTTGTGCCGAGAAAAAGGGTTTAGCTTTGAATAAATGCCCTCAGCACGACAGGCCAGGATGAACAAGGAGAGCGGCTAGTCAAAAAAATGATCGGCCCGGTTTTGTGCCTGATCCATAGCTTGCTGCACACGACTCAGTGCATCATCCATGTCATCATCCGGGCTAACCGCCACGGCATCACCAAACACGAACACACCACGCGTAAATGGCTGCGGGATATAAAAACGGTCCCAGGAATTAATGCGCCAGTGGCGTTTGGTTGCATAGCAGACCGGAATAACAGGCAAACCGGCTTTCATCGCCAACTGAACTGTCCCCTTCTGGACCACTTCACGCGGCCCTTTCGGGCCATCAGGCGTAATAGCAAGATGCCTGTTCTCATCCTTTACTGCTCGAAGCATCTTTAACATCGCACGGGCACCACCACGGGTAGTTGAGCCACGAACAGTATCAATACCCAGAAGATGCATGGCATCAGCAATAAAACCACCATCCCGATGTTCAGAGATCAGCATATAGCCATGCCAGACTCCCCCTCGGGAAATACGCGGTATCATCAGCATTCGCGCATGCCAGAAAGCATAAAGGTTCCTCTGCGGATCATCCGGACTATATGATTTTCCGATTATTTCCCAGCGAATAGTATTAACCAGAAACAAAAAGATATATTTGATCAGTCGCGGAACGAGCCAGATGATCAGTCGATCCTTCATCGTCTACTCTTCTGTTTCAAGCGCAGATTCCTGTATATGGCTCTCAAATTGCAGATGATAAAGCTCTGCATACAAGCCACCCTCAGCCAGCAGATCATCATGCCTGCCCATCTGGACAATATGCCCCTGATCCAGCACCACGATACGATCAGCATGTCGAATGGTAGATAGCCTGTGTGCGATCACAATCACGGTGCGGCCCTGCATCAGCCGGTCAATGGCACGCTGTACCAGCCGTTCGGATTCTGTATCCAGCGCGCTGGTTGCTTCGTCCAGAATCAGTATCGGCGCATCCTTCAGCAATGCCCTGGCCATTGATAACCGCTGCCGCTGACCGCCGGAGAGAATCACGCCACGTTCACCAATGAACGTCTCATAGCCCTTCGGAAGCTTTTCAATAAATTCATGCGCATTGGCCGCCCTTGCCACCGCTTCAACCTTCTCCTGATCAATCTTCTCATGACCATAGGCAATATTGTTGCGCACCGTATCATTAAACAAAATGATATCCTGCGTGACCAGTGCAATCTGATTGCGCAACGAAGCCTGTGTCAGATCACGTACATCAATGCCATCAATCATGACCCGGCCAGCCGTGGTATCCATAACACGGGGCACGAGATTCACCAGTGATGTTTTACCGGCTCCGCTTCGACCAACCAGCGCCACTACTTCCCCCGCCGCAACGGTGAAGCTGATATTACTGAGCACAGGTCTTTCTGTATTCGGATATTGCAAACCGACCTTCTCAAACGCAATAACATTGGAAAATGGCGGCAATTCGCGAGCCTGCTCCTGATCCTGTACGCTAATCGGTTCATCCAGCAGTTCGAAAATACGCTCACTGGCTGCCAGTCCCTGTTGAATATCATTATTGGCCCGGGACAATCGTTTAACCGGCTCATAAAGCATGATGACTGCAGCCAGAAACGATACCAGCGTCCCCGGAGTTGTCTCACCCGAGGCAACCCGCATACCACCATAGAGCAAAACACCGGCAATACCAAATCCGGCCAGTAATTCCATAATCGGAAAAGACAATGCATTCACTTTGAATACCTTGAGCTGATGGTTAAAAAAATCGCCGGTCAACTTCCGGAAACGTCCGCGCTCATAGTCTTCCATACCAAACGCTTTAACCACCCGGATTCCGCCAACCGTTTCCTCCAGCAAACTGGTCAAATCGCCCATGGCAGCCTGACCGTCCAGTGTGGCATGTCGCATTTTTCGCCCGAAACGGGCAATCGGATAAATTACCACCGGAAATACCAGCATGGCAATCAGTGCCAGTAACCAGTCCTGTATAAAGATCACGGCGAGAAGAAATACAATGGATATGGCATCTCGCATCAATGCGGTCACAGCCGTGCTGACCGCCGCCTGAACCAGGGTTACATCATAGGAAAGGCGTGCCAGCAATTCACCGGTTTTGCGGTGGGCGAAAAAATCCAGAGATTGCGCTGTCAGCCGTTTATAAAGAAGATTTCGCAGATCAAAAATCACCTTCTGACCAATATAACCCATGGTATAGGCTTGCCCGAAATAGGCAGCGCCCTTAATCAGATAGAGTACAATCACCAGCATTGGAATGATATAAATCAAATCCCCGTTCTTGCCCGACAGTGCTTCATCCAGTACCGGCTTCAATATCCAGGCCATGGCCGCCGTACAGGCCGCCAGAATGATCATGCAAACAATGGCAATGCTTAAACGCCCTTTATAAGGGGTGAGAAATGCCAGCAGGCGGCGATATAAATGGGTTGATGAAGAGGACATAGTCAAAATTACAACATATCAGACACAGATGCCACTGTGGTCAAACTGGTTCCCTGTGTGGGAGACGGCTGGACGTGTGTGTTGCCAGCTTGCTGTAAACGACCCATTTTGCGAAAAAAATCGACACTTGCATTAAACAAGGCCTTCGCCAGTTGTTTCTGATGTTTTTTACTTTTCAGTTTTTTCTCGCGATTCGGATTGGAAATATAATCCAGTTCGACTAACACACTGGGAATTTCCATTGCCCCCAGAACAAAAAAACGGGCTCGTCTGGGACTGGAATGTTTGATCGGTCCAACTTTTTTTAACCTGCCCAACACCTTTTCAGCAAGGATTTGCGAACTGTTCAGACTATCGCGCCGAAACATGTCATCAAGAATACGACTGACCAGTGGATCGTGTGTCTGTTCAGCAGCAACGCCACCGATTTGATCAGCTGCGTTTTCCTTGGCGGCCAGAGCCTTGGCGGCCCTGCTCGGAGTGGCGCCACGTTCAGACAGGGTATAGGCACTGGCACCTTGCACTGAACGCTTGCGCACAGCATCGGCATGAATACTGATCATCATATCCGCATGCACCTTGCGTGCCAGATATACCCTCTGTCGCAATGGCACAAAATAATCACCCTTGCGAATCAGTACGGCCTGCATACCAGGCTGTTGATTAATGATCGCGGCCAGCTGTTTTGCCACTGCCAGTGTCACTGTTTTTTCTTTCAACCTGTGCGGCCCGATAGCGCCAGGGTCTTCACCTCCGTGCCCTGCATCAACAGCAATGACAACCCCCCGTTTATTCGAGCCCTTTCTCGCACTAAGCGCAGTACTTTTTGTTTTTTCCTTCCGCATCAGGTCGACAACAAGACGATACGGTTTGCCATGCAGCGGTTCGAGCAAAAAGGAACGAGGCTGAACCTTTTCTTTAACATCAATTACAATGCGCAGCGCCCCGTTTTTGGATTTGCCATGCCGAAGTCCCTGAATCACAGGATCAGGCAACGGCAGTTTTTTGACATCGGCTTTCAGACTGGTCTTCTCCATATCGATCACAACACGTTCCGGTTTATGTAGCCGAAAAAGTTTATATGTCATTTTCTGATTTAGATCAAATACCAGACGGGTATGATCCGGAGCTGTCCACAAACGGACATCGCGAACAACAGTAAGATTCGCAGCCGATGCTACAGATGAACACATCAGTAACATCATCAGGGATGTAGATATTAGATATCGTAATTTCATTGCCCGCTTATACTCACAATGACTACTATCTTTGCAAGACTTGCAGTGTCCGTCCACAGGAACAAAGTTTACCCTTCTGATGATCTGATAAAATCATATCAACAACACCGTGAGTTATCAGTCTGTCACTTCACCCTGCCATATGTATCGTCGAAACGTTCAATATCATCTTCTCCAAGATAATCACCCACCTGAACCTCGATCAATTGCAAAGGCAGACTACCCCGGTTCTCAAGCCGGTGAATTTCCCCGATCGGAATATATGCACTGCCATTTTTGCCCACAGTTTTAACCAGATCACCACAAGTCACGGTGGCAGTTCCGGCCACGACCACCCAGTGCTCTGAACGATGCTGATGCGCCTGCAAACTAAGACGCCCGCCTGGAATCACCTCGATCCGCTTCAGTTTGTATCCTGCATTCTGGTCTTCCAGAACCGTATAATTACCCCACGGCCGGCGCACAGTGACATGCTCAAGATGATAACTGCCACCTCCGTCCTGTTTCAGCGAATCGACAATTTCACGAACCCGCTGACTTTCACCAATCTTGCATAACAATATGGCATCCGGAGTTTCCACTGCAATTATATTTTCCAGCCCCACTGCCGCGATCAGGTTTTTCTCGCTGCGTAACAACGAGCCCTTACAGTCGATAGCCAATACATTGCCACTGATCTCGTTACCATCAGCATCCTTTTTTGCCATTTCATGTACGGCATCCCAGCTGCCGACATCCGACCAGCCAATATCCGCAGCTACCAGAGATACGATTTCCGATTGCTCCATGACACCGTAGTCAATCGAGATGTTCGGCATCTGCGCAAAGGAGTCACGAATGACCTCCTGCCATAACTCTCCAGCATTCCACCGGCTTCGCATGTTTTCGAGCACAGTCCATACGTCCGGCAGATACTTCTCTATTTCACCCAGAATAACAGAGGCTTTCCACACAAACATGCCGGAATTCCAGTAATAATTACCATCATCGATCATTTTCCGGGCAGTCGCCAGATCCGGCTTTTCAATAAAACGCAAGACTGAATGAACATCGTTTTCACTATCTTCAGTCTGAATATAGCCAAAACCTGTTTCAGGGCCGGATGGAACAATTCCGAAAGTGACAATACGCCCGGCCTCTGCAACCTGAACCGCTGTTTTCAGGCAACGTCTGAAAGCCTTCTTTTTTTTCACAATGTGATCGGCCGGCAGCACCACAATGACCGGATCACCATCACATTCATCCTGTAACAGTGCTGCTGAAATTGCGATAGCCGGTGCTGTATTACGTCCGCACGGCTCCAGTATTGTATTCAGCCCGTCCAGTTCAGAAAATGCTTCGCCTGTCGCATGCGCTTCTCCGGTTACCACATATACATCTTCTTCTTCAATCATCGGACTTAAACGTCCGATGGTGGCACTCAACATGCTGTCCACACCATTGAGGTTCAGAAACTGCTTGGGCAACTGCTGGCGTGATAATGGCCATAGACGGCTACCTGAGCCGCCCGCCAACACCACTGCTTTCAATAAACTGGCCATGTATCGTCCCTCTGAATCGTTTTAAACTTCATATTAAATTATTTAAAGACTTACAAACAGCAGCAATGGTATCCCTTCAGGCGAAAATAAACAGCCGGTCGAACGTTCACCTGGCTGCAGCCTCTTCGGTTCGTTGCTTAAACCGGCGACTCACATTCATTGTCACGAACAGCCAAAGCAGACACAAGGCTATATTCGTGCCAACCAATACCATGGCAGGTAATGCCAGCACGGAAACTACGAAAAAAATCATGCCTCCCTGGATCAGATCACCAAAACGGGTAAAAAAAGTATTAATGGCCAGCATACCTTCATATCGTGAAAACTGGTCCAGTGGCAAAAACAGAATCTGTTTGGTCGTATTGGCCACTGAATAATCTATACTGTTGTCAGCCGTTTTCACAATGGCAAACCAGGCCAGTACAGGGAATATCAGAACCGACACGTACATAGCCAGATTGATCACTGCCAGACTGATCAATGCTCCGCCTACACCAATAACCTGATACATCGGCCTGACTATAAAAGCCTGTAGAACCAGGGTTGCAATATTGACATATAAATAAAATGTTGCATAAAACGCCCCAATCTCACTACCGCTTTTTTCAGCCGTCACAAAATCGGCAAGAATAAATTCACCGGTTGAATTAATCAGATTCAGCAGTACAACCGATGCAGCAATCCAGCGCAGGTATGGCATGTCCATGACCCGTTTCAACCCGCCAAGCAAGTGTTTTATTGGTTCCCCGTCACTATCATTGTGCTTTTTACGTAAAACCTGATCAGAGCCGGGAATAACCACAGCGATGAGCAGCATGGAACAGGAAAGCATCATCAAACCGAATGTTCCCAGTTGCAGGTAAAGCACTTTAGCTATGATGGCACCGATCATGGCCCCCAGCGAGCCGCCAATAGCAATATATGAAGTCAGCCTCTTTCCTCTTTCAACACAGTGATAATCGCTGACCATGGTCCAGAATTGTGAAATCTGTACGACCGAAAAAATCCCCAGCCAGATAAAAAACGCCACGCCGATTTCTCTGCCTGTTGAACCGAGGCTGTAAAATATCGCGATGTTGAATGCAAGAAAGACAGTGACAAACTGAAACAACCGATCACCACGATATTTCCTGATCAAAGAACTGTAGAAAGGAATTAATATCAGCAGCAATGCAGCCTGGCCAGCCAGTGCAAAACTGCGCAACTCGGCACTGCCATGCTCGAGAATCAATGACTCCCGAACCGGCTTCAACAGATAGTAAGCAAGCAGGATAAGGAATAACCTGACAGCAAAACGCATCGTCGCCTTGCCTTCAGGACTGGTCATTTCCAACCACATATTTTTTATAAAAACGTCAAACCTCGCCACAACAGAGATATTCCCACCTTTAGTGCCGTAATGAAAGGGCTATGCTCCCCTCCTGCCCTGCTGACGAGAACCAACAGATCCCCGTGTAAAACATGCTTTCAGCCGGATAAAGCGAATTATAGGAAATCCCGTTCCAGCCCGTTTCTATTGCTGATAAACCTCAACAGCTAAGCAGAAAGGCCGTCAAATCAATACCACGATTATTATTCACCGCATCCATACGGTCTATTTACTGGCAGGAACACTCCATAACCGGGATTCAGGCGATGTACATGCAATAAACCTGTACATCCTTCCGG
>JAUZQH010000053.1 GCA_030951065.1 Mariprofundus sp.
TCCGGATCGGGGCCAGCAACCATGAAGATCAGATCATGGCGCTGTTTACGTACTTCGGCCACAATCTGCACGGCAATATCCAGCCCTTTGCGTTTCCATTCCTTGCCGACAAAACCAATGACGCCGCCATGTGGCGAAACATGCCGCTCCGGTCGGGGAGGAATTTCAGCTACACCCGGTGTAATCGGTCTGGTGAGTCGGGAACTGATGGATGGATAATACAGGCGCAGCGCATCGGCAATCAGCCGGGAGTTGGGGATGACAGCTTCCACTTGCGGGCCGCATAATTCGCGCCTTTCCAACCGGAGATTGGCATAAACACGCGGTGAAATTCGTTGCCACCATGGTTTGCTTTTAACTGCGGCAAAAGGCGGGCCATGAAAGGTAGTGAACTGGTGTTCGGCGGTACGTTCATGGCTGTGAACAATCCGCTTTTCTTCGGGGTGGGCAGCCAGCCATGCCGAAACCCTGGCTGAGAAGCGCAGATGAGCCAGCCATCGCGGTTTAGGTCTGACAACCCCCAGTTCAATAACACGAATATTTTCCGGAGCCGATTCAGCCAGCAGCTGTTCACACAGGATGGTGACCCGATGAGTGAGTGCGGCCATCTCCCGGCTCATTTCCCATACATATCGTTCCATACCTCCGACCGGGCCATAACGGCGCACAATCAGTACGATATTCAGCGGTGTCATGGTGGTGGTTGATCCCATCCGTTCTGTCGCTCGCACAGTTTGGCATAACGGTAAAACACACCTTCCAGATTACTGAAGGCAATTACGAAACCGGCCCAGCCATCAAGGAATCCGAGTTTGAGAACATAGATGCGCACAAACGACCATATTCCACGCAAAAAGGCCGTTGCCATGCCGGGTTGTTGTCCTTTGCGTTCCAGTCTGTCGATACCGAGTGTGGAATATCGATTTGCCTTGTGCAGCACCTGCTCAAGATTTCTGAAGGGGAATTGCCAGATATCCGATTGCAGATATCCGATGGAACCGTGGATTTCAAAGGCCTCATGCACTTCATCGTGGTTGTCGAAGGTCAGTACCCCTTTACGAAACAACTGCGGTTGGCGGTAATCGGGATACCAGCCACAATGCCTGATCCAGCGCCCCATGAACCAGTTCTTTCGCGGTACATAATAAGCATCGAAGGCATCCGGATCAGCAATAATCCGGCGAATTTCTTTTGCAGCTTCGGGTGTACAGCGTTCATCCGAATCGAGGCTGAAAATCCATGCATGTGAACAGGCAGCAATGGCATCGTTACGCAGTTTTCCAAAGCCTTCAAAATCAATCTGCACCACGGTTGCGCCCAGTGATTCGGCAATATCCGCTGTGTTATCTGTGCTGTGTGAATCGATCACAATAACTTCATCGGCCCACAGTACACTGTTGACCGCTGCAGCGATTTTATCTGCTTCATTATAGGCGATGATATACACGGATATTTCAGGCATCACCGTCTCCGGGGGCACTTTCGAGATGTTTGAGACCGATTCTGGCTTCAATACGCTGTTCATTCAGGCAAGCCTGCAACAGATCATCATTTTCCGCCAGATGCTGGCGCGAAGATTCCCGGTGCCAGAGATGCAACACAGGCAGTCCGCGCAGATTGCGACGTTTGAAACCGGCATGCAGCAGCCGTGCCGTTAAATCGGAGTCTTCGCGCCCCCAACCCTCGAAACTTTCGTCGAAACCGTTGATGCGAACCAGAGCCTCAGTGGGGCAACTCAAATGGCAGCCACGTATGCCTTCGAGCTGGAACGATGGCTGCGAAAGGGTGGCTGGCAGTAACAGGGGAAAGAAGCGATTGATGTTGCCGCTTATGCGCTGTTTCAACCACCAAAATGTTGAACGTGCTGTTTCAAAGGATTCTAACCGACAAACGCTTTCTGTGTATGGCCTGGATAGCAGTACCCGGCTGCCGCTGATAAAATAATGATCGCCGGCAAACCGGCGATGTGCGGCTACCAGACCGGGCAATGGAATACAGTCACCATCGGTAAGCAGGGTATGAGTCTCATCGATCCGGCTGATAACACGATTATGGATACGGGCTTTGCGAAAGCCGTCATCTGCTTGCCACAGGTGCTTGATGACTACAGGAAAATCGGCCTGTATACGCTGTATTGTCCGTGCGGTTTCCGGTGTCGAACCGTCATCGGCAATATAAATGGTAAAGTTTGTGTCTGTTTGACGGCGGTAGCCTTCCAGTGTCAGGCGCAGAAAGTCCGGTTGGTTATAGGTCGAAATGACAACTGCAAGCGATACATCGGACATATCTTACCTGTCCTTGAACAGGCCGTTCTCCGGTTGCGCATAGATCAGTGTAAAGCCTACCCAGTTCAGCAATTGATAACCGTGGTCTTCCAGGTACAGGTGCATGGGCAACTTGAGAATCCTGTGCAGATCGGTCAAGTGTGTTTCGGTCAATAAAATTTTCGGTTTATATCGCTCCATATCGAGTGAACGTATGACATTGAAATCGTGACCTTCGGCATCAATGGTCAGCAGATCAATCTGCCTGTCCCTGAACTCCGTGGCATCAATGATTTCAGTCAGTGGTTTTGTTTCAATTTCAGTTTTGCTGTACACTGGCATTGGCGTATTTTTGGCCACTTCCGGATCAATAGTGGAACCCAGTCCGTAGCGACTGAAATTATATACGGTGACAGTCCCATGCTGATCGGACACGGCAGCATTGACATTGGCATCATGGGGGCGAGCCAGATTGAAACATTTGATTTTAATGGCATCCATATCGATGTTGATGCCTTTCCATCCGCGTTTGTGCAGGAAACAGGTGTTGGAAAATTTACTCGGATGATAACAGCCGACATCGACATAGAAGCCGTCTTTGGCATGTTTATCGAGCCAGTCGTTGAGTACCACATCCTCGC
>JAUZQH010000054.1 GCA_030951065.1 Mariprofundus sp.
GGTATCGGCGATGATGCATCGATTCACCGCATGCAAACAGATATGGAGCTGGTAGTCAGCACTGATTCGAGTGTACAGGGGGTTCACTGGCCCGATGATTTTCCGCTCGATAAAGCCGCTGACAGGGCTGTTTGTGCCGCCTTGTCCGATCTGGCCGCCATGGGTGCAGAAGCTGTGTGTGCATGGCTGAATGTTATGGCAGAAAACAGCCATGCAGTGGAATCTCTGGGTGCCGGATCAACCCGCGCCCTGAAACGCTATGATGTTGAACTAGCCGGGGGTGATACCTGCCGCTCTGCTACCAATGCTTTGAGTGTAACCGTAGCTGGGCAATTGCCACAGGGCAGGGCGATGCGGCGGGATGCGGCTGTAAGTAGTGATTATATCTGGCTGGTTGGCCGGGTCGGAGTTCATTCCCTGGGTCTGCAGCAATGGATAAGTGGTCAGAAAGATGGCGCATTTGTAACCTGTTTCGAAACTGTTGTGCCGCAACTTGAGGCGGGTGTTGCTGTACGAAAAGCAGGTGTGTCCTGCTGTATCGATATCAGTGACGGTTTATTACAGGATGCCGGACATATCGCGGCAGCTTCAGGTACAGGTATGGATATCGAAATGACATCATTACCGGACTGGGATGAATTATCTCAGGCTGTCGGTGAACAATCGGCATTGCAACTGATTGCACATGGCGGCGAAGATTATGCCTTGCTGTTTACTGCTCCGGCGGATATTCAGTTGTCCGATATTCCGGCTGTTCGCATTGGTCGGTGTCGAAAGGGAGAAGGTGTGCGTTTATTGTTAAACGGTGAAAAAACTGATGTGCACAAAACAGGCTTTGACCACTTTGCCTGAATCGCGCGATTTCAATCACTGGCTGGCTGCCGGTCTGGGCAGTGGCTGGTTGCCCAAGGCACCGGGAACGTGGGGTTCGCTGGCTTCGCTGTTACCGGCCTGGTTTATTCTCGACTGGTTTCATGTGTCAGGCCTGTTGGTGGCCAGTGTTGTTGTGCTGCTGATTGGCTGCCGGGTATGTGCTGTGGTACTGCCAGTCATGCCGGATAAAGATCCGGGCTGGATTGTGATTGATGAATGGGCCGGACAGTGGCTCTGCCTGGCACTGATTGTTGATGTCATCGGTGACGGCTGGCTGGTATTTGTCATTGCATTTGTCGCCTTCCGCCTGTTTGATATTCTCAAACCATGGCCAGTATCATTATCCGAAACTGCAGGGCCAGCCTGGTGGTCGATCATGGCCGATGACATCGTTGCCGGCCTGATGGGAGCAGCGGTAGTGATTGCCGGTGCCCTGATTGCAGGGATGTGATGTTATTGATGACCGGATTGTATCCATCATGAAGCGGACACAGTGGTTTATCTCCGAACAGGGGTTCAATAATCTGATGATTGCCGGCATATCCACCGGCTGGTTGAAGGCATGGCTGTTTTCCGCCGGGGCGGAAGAAGTTTCCATGCATTTGCTGGAATCCGGGGGCTGGCATGATTGTCAGGCCGATACCCAACTGTTTCTTGCTACCGATGATGAATTGCTGACTGTGATGCAGCAGCATGGCCACAGTGATATGCCGAAAGAGAACCATTTCAGGCTGGAGAATCCGGAGCGTGATGGTTTCCACTATACGTTCAATGGCAAACATATCGTACTGCTGTCTGTGGGCGATATTGTTTTTCAACGCGAGCACTGGCTTTCGCTGTTAAGTGTAGGAAAACCACTCTTGCCCCTGTATGTGCGGGCAGATGACAGCATGCCTGTTTCTCTGGAACCAGGTGTGAGTGCCGGTCTTTCAAAACCTGTAGACGGGCGTATTTTGAATGCAGAGGGATTGCTGGTAGAGGAACAGGTTATCGCAGTCTTGAACGAGCAAAAGCTTTCAATACGTACAGCGGAATCATGCACGGCTGGAGGCATTGCCGCCCGACTGTGCCGGGTGCCGGGCGCATCCGGAGTGGTGGACAGGGCATGGGTTACTTACAGCAACCGCGCAAAACAGGAAGAGGTCGGGGTTGCGACAGCTTTATTGCAACAATACGGTGCAGTCAGTGAAGAAGTGGTGCGGGCTATGGCCGAAGGTGGGGCTGATGCTTCCCATATTTGCATCGCAGTCAGCGGCATTGCCGGCCCCGGTGGCGGTTCGGATGAAAAACCGGTTGGAACGGTATGGATTGCTGTTGCCCTGGCTGGGGAACGAACTGTCAGCCGGTGTCTGCATTTGAAAGGCGCACGCCACGAGATTCAGTCACGTACGGTTATAGCTGCGTTGTCCCTGTTACTCACGGAAATGGAAAAATTTCATCGGTAATCCGGAAGATCGGCAATGGAGGGCAACACGAGGTCGGCCTTGATGCCGGTGGCTCTGACAAAATCCTCCCTGTATTTGCCGGTCTGAACCAGTGCTGTTTTCAGTCCAGCATCTTTAGCGCCGCCGATATCCGATTCGATATCATCGCCGATCATCAGGGCGGATTCCGGTGCTACATGCAATGCACTGCAGACCCCGTGAAAGAAATCCTGCGAGGGTTTACCCAGAATGGTTGCTTCGGTGCCGGTGGCATATTCAATCGCTGCGACAAACGGGCCGATATCCAGATGCAGACCGTCCGGCTTTTGCCAGAAACGGTTTTTATGCAGTGCCAGCACTGTGGCTCCATCCATGACGGCATTGAATATCGCGTGCAACAGATCGGGCGTGTAACCCTCACCACCCAGATCGCCCATGACGATATAATCCGGGTTACTATCCGTTGTCCGGATGCCCTGAAAATCTTCCAATAATGAATCGCGCACATAGAGTTTTGCACAACCATCCCCGATGGCCTGTTTGGCCAGTGCAGCAGGCGTATAAATGTCAGATGCGTGGATCGGGATACCGAACTCTGCGAGTTTTCTGGCAATGGCAGACTTTGGTTGTGTTGTCGTATTGGTCAGCCCCGCAACTGGCAGGCCTGAATTATGAATGTGGCATACGCTTTCAATCGCACCGGGAATCATATGATCCCCGACATACAATACGCCATCCAGATCGAATAGGACGGCCTTGATAGCAGTCGCTTTTTTTCTGTTCATAACGCTATTTTAGCACTGTTACGGTATGATGCGAAGGCCTGACGATAATTGTGAGCAGTCCATTTGTTTCGGGTCTGGTCCCCAATCAGGTCATTGATGTTGTTTGGGCTTGTCGAGTTAGCGGTTTAAAAGCATCGCTTCGGCGCGGTCGAGGTCTTCAGGCGTATCAACGCCAATACAGTGGAAATCACCAACGGTCACGGCGATATCGTAGCCGTGATGCAGGACGCGCAACTGTTCCAGTTGTTCGGTCTGTTCGGCTTCGCAGGCTTCCAGTGAGGGATAAATCAGCAGGAATTCTTTTCTGTAGGCATACAGTCCGACATGCTGCAAAGCACTTGCTGATCCTGAGCGAGGGTAGGGGATGGCGGCGCGGCTGAAATACATGGCGCGGCCTTTGGCATTGCAGACTACTTTCACGACATTGGCATCTTCGAGATCGGATTCGGAACGTAAAGGATGGGCAAGCGTTGCCATCGGCAGATAGGCATCATCGGCAAACGGTTCCACCACAGCGCGAATCGCGGCCGGATCAATCAGTGGTTCATCACCCTGTACATTCACCACAACATCGCAATCCATTTCACGCACGGCTTCGGCCAGACGATCACTGCCGCTGGGGTGATCCGGGCTGGTCATGCATACGGCGGCGCCGGAGTTTTTTACGACCTCGGTGATACGATGATCATCGGTGGCGACAAATACAGGGCCGAGATCAGCCTGCAGCGCTTTTTCGACCACGTGCAAAATCATCGGTTTGCTGGCCAGCAATGCCAGCGGTTTACCCGGAAAACGGCTAGAGCCCATACGGGCCGGAATACCGATAGCAATGTTCATGCTTTGGCAGCGTACTCGAAGAACATATCAGTGGGCCTCGATTTCGGGCCAGCTGGCGGTAGCTGTGCCGACCTTGCCGACGACAACGCCGGCGGCGCGATTGGCGGTTTGGGCCGCGATTAATGCATGATCGCCCCGTGCCAGGCAGGCGGTAAATACGGCAATGACAGTATCGCCCGCGCCGGTGACATCAAACACATCGCGGGCGGCAGTCGGGATATGGTGGCTTTGTTTGCCATCAAACAGAGTCATGCCCTTTTCGGAACGGGTGATCAGCACATATTGCAGCTTCAACTTCTCATGCAAAGCCTTAGCAATATCTTCTACATGTTTGTTATCATTGATATTTTCCATTCCAGCCATGGCAGATGCTTCAAGCAGGTTCGGGGTGATAACGGTCGCACCACGATAGGCTTCAGTGTGTTCCGGTTTGGGATCGACTGCGATAATACTGCCCTGCAGTCGTTCAATTAACCGGCGTATAAAATCGGGGGTCAGCACACCTTTGCCATAATCGGACAGAATGACGGCAGTGGATTCGGGCAACAGTGCATCAAGACTGTCGAACATATGGTTGTGGCTCCCGGCCCGGGCAGCCTGTGTCCATTCGCGATCATAACGCACGACCTGTTGATGACGGGCAATAATGCGGGTTTTGATGGCAGTGGGGCGGTTGTTGGTTTTGGTGACTACGCCGCGATTATCCGAATCCAGTTCAGACAGCCGTTTGTGTACCCAGCGCCCCGGTTCATCATCACCAACCATCCCCAGCATCGCCGATTTGGTATCGAGCGCATGCAGATTACGTACCACATTGGCTGAACCGCCTAATCTGCGATCGATTTCATTGACGGAAACGACAGGTACCGGTGCTTCCGGAGAGATACGGGATACATCGCCCCAGATAAATTCATCTACAATGATATCGCCAATCACAAGAATCAAAATAATGCTCCCGGTTCTATTTGCTGGTGTACAAGCGCCAGTATAAGCAGATTGATCCGTACTGAAAGACGAGGGATGGATTGCATGTCAGGTAAGATGTTGTAAGACGCGGTCAATGACCCGTTGCTGCTGGTCTTTCAGACCGGGCCATAACGGTAGTCTGACGATACGGTTCGATAGTGACTCAGTGACAGGCAGCTGACCGGATGTCCGGCAATAGCGCTTGCCCGCCGGTGCCAGGTGCAGGGGAACATAATGAAAGACTGTCAGAATATGATGCTCTTTCATCCATGCGATGAAATCAGAGCGTGTTTCCAGACTGTTGAACAGCAGATAATACATATGGGCATTATGCCGGCAGTGATCCGGAATCACTGGGCGCCTGATGGCCCCATCTGTTTCCGGTGTTGAAAATGCCAGATGATAATGTTGCCACAGTTGCAGGCGGCGATCGGTGATTTCTTCCGCATGTTGTAGCTGAGCCCATAGAAAGGCTGCAATCAGTTCACCCGGCAGGAATGACGAACCAACATCCACCCAGGTATATTTATCCACTTCACCACGAAAAAAACTGCTGCGGTTGGTGCCTTTCTCCCACAGGACTTCGGCGCGTTGCACAAACCGTTGATCGTTGATCAGCAGGCAGCCACCTTCACCGGAAATGACATTCTTGGTTTCATGGAAGCTGAAAGCAGCCAGGTGCCCGATACTGCCCAGCGGCTTGTCGTGATAGGACGACATGACCCCTTGCGCAGCATCCTCAATGACAAACAGGCCATACTGTTCGGCCATCTTCATGATGGCATGCATCTCGCAACTGACACCGGCATAGTGGACGACAACAATGGCTTTTGTTTTCGAGGTGATGGCCGCCTCGATCAGGGTTTCATCCATATTCAGTGTGTCTTCTCGAATATCGATAAATACGGGAACAGCACCGCGTAATACGAAGGCATTGGCGGTAGAGACAAACGTATAAGATGGCATAATCACTTCATCGCCGGGCTTCAGATCGATCAGCAGTGCTGCCATTTCCAGCGCTGCGGTACAGGAGTGGGTCAACAGCGTTTTGATACAGCCGGTGTTGGCTTCCAGCCATGTCTGGCATTTTTGCGTGAACGGCCCGTTGCCGGCCAGCTGGCCATTGGCGTGTGCTTCCAGAATATGCCTGGTTTCTTCACCGGTCATATACGGTTTATTGAATGGAATGAAGGTGTTTCTTGTACTCACGGTTTGTCTTTCCAGTAGAGATAGATGTGATCACCGCGCAGTCGCCATGATTTGACCAGCTTGCCAAACTTCGGTGTTTCCACCTCAGCTAAAATATAGACGCCGTTTTCCTTGCCATTATACCAGTGGACAGGTGGGCGTTGTTGCCGCCAGACATCGATATAGGCTGCAATGGCCAGTCCGGTTGCAACATCATTTTGTGTTCGCAGCGGCGCATTCATGGTGCGCTGAATAATCTCATGGGCCACAATTTTGACATCACGTTCCGGTCTCCAGTCCTTGATATAGGGTAGAATACCCAAACTGTAGGGGATTTTTGCAATGACTATCAGCGCTATTATCAAGACAGCCTGTTTCAGGCGTGTTTGATCCAGTTGTAACATCAGCCCGGTCAGTAACAGGGCGACCAGACCGTACAGGGGCACCAGATAACGCGGTGTGGCACCGGCCGATATCCAGAAAGGCAGAAAACAGATCAGCAGAATCAGAGAGAGCGTCTTTAAGGTCGGGTCCAGTCTGAAATGATGTGTACGACGCAGCCATAGCCAGACCAGCAGTAACGATACGGGCAGGGCACGAAACAGGAAGACCAGCGGAAAGCTGAGCCAGTGTTTGATAAATGCCAACAGGCCGTAACCGGCAAAATTACGCAGTATATCATTGATCGTCGTTGTAGCTGTATTGGAGCCAGCCAGAACGATAAATGACTGCCAGAATACGGGGACAGTCAATGCCAGCATGCCAGCCAGGAGAAATAACGGTTTCTTTAGCATATACCAGCGTTTCAGTTGCCACAACAGTACCAACCCCGAGGCACCGTATAACACATAAGCGGTGATATTCTTGGTCATGAAAGCCAGTGAAATAAACAGCAGGGATAAGATGAACCATGTGAATTTTTCATCCGCCATGGCCCGCCACAGCGATGCAATCGCAGCAAAAATAAACAGCCCGAAAGTGGCATCGACATAACCCAGCCAGCCATACCAGAACGCAACTTCGCCCATGCTCAGATAAACCAGTGCAGCCAGCCAGCCGGCGTGAACCTGACGTTGGCCGAACAACCAGCCGGCCATCAAACCCACTGCCAGCGCCGTCAGCCACGAAGCAATGACTGAAACGAGCCGCACAGCAATATCAACATGTTCCCAGCCAATCAACTGACTGATAGCAATGACCGGCCAGTGCCAGAGCGGCGAATGCGGCCAGATCATGCCCAGAATCGAGGGGTGCAGCCAGTCATCACGGACAAACATTTCGTAGGATTTAAGCGCCATCAATCCTTCTTCGCCAACATATTGCATGACCGGCAAAGGCAATAGCATGAACAGGGCCGCCAGCAGCGTCAGGACTTTTACTGCCTTGTTTTCAGCCATATTATGATGGAACATTATTGCTGCCACAAATGGAACGAATATTGTGGATTGCGAAATTTGAAGCCGAGCCTGGCATGCAGATTTAACGATGGAATGTTATTGGTCGAGACCAGTGTCTCCGCATAACGTAACCCATTATCCCGCATGTGCTGGAGCGAACCCAGCCACAGGTAATCTCCGAGACCGGCGCGAACATATTTTCTGGAAAACCCTGCAATAATAAGATGGTTATTTTTTCGTGCCATAAACCCCGCAGCCTCACCATTAACTTCCACGATATCGAAAATCACATCTTCATGTTGCAGGAGATCACAGATCCACAACTCGAAACGCCGATTGGCAAGCTCTTCTGGGCACTGGAAGTCCACATGAAAACGATCACTGCTGAATGATTCACGTGCGATTGCAGATACTGTTTCCACAGTTTCGTTCCGCCTGTTATCCAGTGTAATAAAACGGATGTTGTTGTGCCTGAAACGATTTGGAACAAACTGTGACCTGTCCTCATCAAATGCCTGCAACACAGCGCTTTTATGCAACTGGATGACCGGACAGACAGCGCCCTCCACCAGATAAAAGCCGCATTGCTGAAGACAGGGAACCAGATGCAAAAATGTTTTTGGCAGTCTGGCAAAAACAAAGAATTTTCCGAAGGATTGTTGCAAACAGTCGAGTTCCTGAGCAAGTAATTGCTGATCAAGTCTCGCCAGACATGCTTCATTCAGGGCGAAGGATTTCAGACCGAGATTTCTTTCCTCCCATGGTGTCTCATCAAAAATGACAGGCATAACATTACTCATCAATAAACGTTGTGGCATTGACGATATACAATGGTCTTTTCTTGCTCTCATCGAAGGTTTTCCCCAGATAGATACCGATAATGCCAAGGTTGGCAATAATAATGCCACCCAGGAAATAAACTGACACAATAAGACTGCTCCAGCCCATGATCGGAACATCAAAGAACGCGGCGTATAATAACAGCCCGATTCCGCTGAGAAATGCCAGAGTTGCAATGCTGAAACCCAGCCGTATGGAAAGCCTGAGCGGTTTGTCCGAATAGGCGATGATGGTATCAGTGGCAAGTCGCAGCAGTTTGCCAAAGGTATAGGACGTTTCTCCCGACATGCGCTTGCTGTGATCGACATCGATGGTGGTAGTTGAAAATCCCATCCATTCGATCATGCCGGGGAAAAAACGCAGGTTTTCACGGATATTTCTGCAATTGGCTGCCACTTTGCCGGAAATTATGCGGAAATTACCGACACTCGGATCATAGTTCATATCTGTCAGATAATTGAACAGACTGAAAAACACTTTGGAGGAAAGACGTTTGCTGGTTTTATCCTGCCGGTTTTTACGACGACCAAGCACGATATCGAAGCCTTCCTGCGCCTTGCTATACAGTTTGATGATCTCTTCCGGCTGATCCTGAAGGTCGCAGTCCATGACAACCACCCAGTCGCCGTTACAATAATCCAGTCCGGCTGTGATACCGTAATGTTGCCCAAAATTACGGCTAAACTGAATGCCTCTGAAGCGGGTGTCTTCAGCAGCAATATCACAAATGATTTCCCAGGAGCGATCCTTACCACCGTCTTCAACCAGAATACACTCGAAATCAGTGGTGATCTGTTCCAGAGACAGGGTGAGGCGACGGCATAATTCATGCATGCAGTCCTCTGCCTTGTAGACGGGAATGACGACGGAGAGATGTGCCATGCAGCAAGTCTATCACATGCATACAGGATAGCTAAAGTATCCGGGCATCTTGTTTTTTACATTCCAGTATCAAGTGAGAGTAGGGCATATAAAGCATGTCATGCCGGACTGTAGCCCTGACATGATCAAACTGTGATGTTGCCAGTTTTTCATAGACTTCTGCAGTACGAACACATTGACCCCGATCCTTACTGATCAACCACCGGGCAAGTTGACTTTGCCCGGTGGTGTAAACCGGGTCAATACTGATCAGCTTGCCTTTTTTCTTCAGTGCCTGTTTCGCCAGTTTGAACAGTGTTCTGGCATCGCCGTCGTCGAGGTGATGCAGAAGACCGAACGCCAGTACAATATCGAAGGGTGGCATGTCATTGACTGTTGCTTGTCCGACCAGTTCAGCAGTAAATATGCCCCGACTGCCAAAATGCCGGCGCGCTTGAGTGATGTAATCCTCCGAGGCATCGAACCCGTAGTACTCCGTATCAGCTGGGAGATGTTGAAGAATTTCAGCTGTACCGCAGCCGATATCGAGAACACGCAAGCCCGGCTGTCGCGGGATATAATCGCGTACCAACATACGGCGTGCCTTTTCAGCACCGACCAATCGTTGGGCCAGATTATAGATGGCAGGCTGTGAAAAGATGGACCGGAACCCGGATGTGATCTGGGCCATGTCAGGACTCTTCCTGTTGCCTGCTGATTTCGACAATCATCGGGGTGGCCATGGCGGGGGGGATACGCCGGATCAATTCCCCCAGGCCACTACGCATGACAAATGTCGCTATGCCGGCAATAAATCCCTGATGTCGCTGCTTGAAAAGCGGGTCATCATCAATGCGTTTCAGTGCGTTGTATAATAATTCTTTTTCGAAACAATATGTTAGTCCATATGAGTTGCAGTAATTTCTTATGTTTTTACAGGTGATGAAATTGAGTGAATCCCAGATTTCAGCATCGCATCGGGAAGATAAAAACAGCAAACGACTCAATCCGGGCAGACGGCGGAAAACCGGGACACCGTAATGTGGCTCATAGGGCACCGAATAATTGGGACAGGCATGCACCATACTTCCTTGCCTTGACAGTACGGATGTCATGGCAGTGAACGCAGCTTGCCAATCCGGAATATGCTCTATGACATTGTTACTGAAAATCAGGTCGAACTGGCCATGCTGTTTCCTGTTCAATTGTTGGGCCGGTACGGTGATAACCTCAAGCTGCAATGCGGCATGGTGTTTAAGAACTGCATTTTTTAGTCGTTCAAACATGCCAAAACCACCGATAGCCGGCTCCAGAGCGGTGATTTGATAGCCTTCGGATTTGAGAAACAGACTGGTAAAACAGAGCCCTGCACCCACTTCAAGCAGTTGCAATCCGGGTTGCAAATGATCCTTGATCAACCCCACAGAAACACGACTCTCGTTCGCATATGTATCCAACATAGCAGCGATCGTTTCGACATTGTGCTGTGATGATTGTGCCACTTCCTCAGCAATATGCTCAAAAGGCAATGCATCCAGAAACTGATCCAGACGATCTGTAAGGGCGGATTGTTCCTCTGTTGTTAAAATCGACAGTACCTCGCAATGGATGAAATTATGGACCAAACAGCGGGCCGGCGGGCTGACCCTTATCAAATGATATGCAAATGCTAGCATGGCACAGATGTTGAATCCAAAAGGTGATAACCTGATATGACGATTGACCGTTATCTGCTGCGACTCTGGCTGGGCCCGTTCCTGGGCGGGTTAACGCTGGTGCTGGGCGTGTTGCTGCTGGGCCGTGCATTGAAACTGTTGGGTACGATTTCAGACAGCGGGCAGGCCTGGGGACTTATTGCCGATATGTTGACACTCACCATGCCTTATTTTTTGCTGCTGACAGTGCCGATGGCTTTCTTTTTATCGATGCAGAATACCATCACCAGCCTGCAGCAGAACAGTGAAATGGATGTCATGCGTGCATCCGGGATATCTTACACGCGAATGTTTCGCAGCTTTTTCGTGATGGTGCTGCTGTTATGGATAAGTTTGACTTATTCTTCCATGGTGTTGCTGCCGCAGGGCCAGCTGGGGTTTAATAATATTCTGGCCAAGGTCTATGCCATGAAAGGTGTGATTACTTTTTCACCGCAACGTTTTACACGGGGCTTTGACGGTATTACTGTCTATGTGGACGGCGAGGACAAGCAGGGCGTGTATCAGGGTGTCATTCTGGAAGACAACCGGGGGGGCGTATCAGTCATTTATACTGCCGAATCGGCTCAATTCGATATGGCCGGAAGTCAGCTCCAATTACGGATGAACAATGGTGTACGGCTTGAAGGGAATGGGGATGATCAGCGCATGCTGGCTTTTGATAAATATCTGGTAACGATACCGGTGTCTGCCGGCAACTGGAAACAACGGCATTCAGGCGACCATGTTACCATGATGACCCCGCAAGAATTATGGCAAGCGTTGGGCAAGAATGATCCGGGTGCAGTTGCCGAATGGAACCGGCGCTGGCTGTTGCCGACTACAGTGCTGGTGTTGTTTTTCTTTGCCTTGCCATTTTCACTAACGCAAAAACGTTCCGGTAAGGCCGGCTCGATGATTGCGGGCATCGCACTGCTGGTGTTGATTTATAATCTGCAACTGATGTTACACAGACAGGTGAGTCAGGGGGCATTCCCGGGTTGGACGATGTGGGCTGAACAGGGGGTGTTGCTCGCTCTGGGGATATTCCTGTGGATCAGAGCTGAGGCGGATCGACTACCCAAAATTTTCTCGCAGGCAGGCGAATGGGTTTATTTGCTGCATCGGTTCATCATGCATAAAGTCGCACACAGACTGGGTAAAAGCTGAGATTTGTTAATATGAAATGAACAACGCGCCTGCATGACTTTTTCCACGCCATGATAAATTTCATATCATGGGGTGGAAAAAGTCCATGCGCGTTAAGAAGATGCAAATCAGGCACTTGCGCGTTTGATTTGGCAGCCTGTCGTGGTCTGCACGGAAACACTGAATGAATCAGCTTGCCTTAACCTGAATATTTGAGATAACAATCCAGCTGTTCTTCCGCGACTGTTTTCCAGTCACGTTTGATCATATTTGTCTGGCGACCAATATTGTTTTCAACGCTATTGGCCCAGTCGCGTATATCGGCATTGTTGTTCAATACAACTTCATGATTCAGCTCGGAAGCAATGCCGCAGGCATCTGAAATCACTACAGGTACACCCGCTGCACGGGCTTCGGCAATAACCATACCGTAAGGTTCCTGTCTGGCCGGGTGCAGCAGCAGGTCAAATTGGGCATACAAAGGCGTGCTGTCTGTTTCTCCAAGCAGTTGGAAACCGCCATCCCATGTCTGGAATAAATGGGCGATTTCATCCGGATCGGGGCCGACAACCATAAATACGAGATCAGGGCGTTGTTGGCGT
>JAUZQH010000055.1 GCA_030951065.1 Mariprofundus sp.
ATAGAGCATTGACGGAAGCACTCTTCTCCCTAAAATGCCGGCCTCCAAGGCGCTTTAGCTCAGCTGGTTAGAGCACCGGAATCATAATCCGGGTGTCCGGGGTTCGAGTCCCTGAAGCGCCACCAACAAACAAGGGCAGAGTGACATAAAGTCACAGTTTTTGATAGAAGTCTCTAACGCAAAAGAGGGAAGCGACATTGAGTCGCTTCCCTCTTTTTTTGTTGGTGGCGCTTCAGGGACTCGAACCCCGGACACTCGGATTATGATTCCGATGCTCTAACCGACTGAGCTAAAGCGCCTTGGAGGCCGGCATTTTAGGGAGAAGAGTGCTTCCGTCAATGCTCTATTCACATATCTTGCCACCTCTCGTCGCATTCAATGGCATGCTTTGCTATCGTTCGCTCACATACTGTTAGCTGTTTCAACAAGGGGAAAAGCTTGAGCACTTCAAATCATGCGCCAAACAGGCCGAAACGTATTCTGTCCGGCATGCGCCCGACCGGCCGCCTGCATCTGGGCCATTATAAAGGCGTGCTGGAGAACTGGCTGAAATTACAGGAAGAACACCAGTGTTTCTTCTTTGCTGCCGACTGGCATGCTCTGACCACCGATTACGCCAACCCTTCCATCGTCAAGGATACCATCTGGGAAATGCTGATCGACTGGCTGGCTGTCGGTATCGACCCGGAAAAAGCAGTGGTATTCATCCAGTCGGAAGTTCCCGAACATGCCGAACTGCACCTGCTGTTTTCGTTTATGACGCCGTTATCGTGGCTGGAACGTGTACCGACTTACAAGGATCAGATCGAACAGTTGCGTGAAAAGGATCTCGGCACCTACGGTTTCCTCGGTTATCCGCTGTTGCAGTCTGCCGACATCCTGATTTACCGGGCCGATGGCGTGCCGGTTGGTGAGGATCAGGTTCCGCATGTGGAGCTGACCCGTGAAGTCGCCCGCCGCTTTAACCATCTCTATCGCCAGGGCATCCCGCCCCTGTTTCCGGAGCCGCAATCGCTGCTGATGCCGGCAGCCAAATTGCCCGGACTGGACGGGCGCAAAATGAGTAAATCCTACGGCAATACGATTGAACTGGGCGAAACATGGAAGGTGACCGAGAAAAAGGTAAAAACCATGCCGACCGACCCGGCCCGTGTGCGCCGCAATGATCCGGGTACGCCCGAAAAATGCCCGGTATGGGATTTTCACAAAGTCTATTCGACGGAAGAAGAGCGCCAGTGGGTGCAGGAAGGCTGCACCACAGCGGCCATCGGCTGTATCGATTGCAAAATGTGTGTGTTAAAACATCTGGAAGCAGAACTGCAGCCGATTCGCGATCGCCGCGCCGATATTGCCTCCAGGCCGGATGATCTGAAAGACATCGTGCGCGCCGGCAATGAGCGCGCCCGCATCGAGGCAGGGCGTACCATGGAAAAGGTGCGTAAAACACTGAAAATGGGTTATCGTGTATGAATGAAGCGGTGCAAACGCCCCTGATCCATGATCAGTCAGAGGACTATCAGGAGCATGCACTGCCACCGGTTCAGCTGGATCAGTTCGAGGGGCCACTGGATGTATTGCTGCATCTGATTCGCGGTCAGGAACTGGACATTTTCGATATCCCCGTGGCCATGATTACACAACAGTACCTCGATATTCTGGAGGCACAGGAAACACTCGATCTGGAAATCGCCGGTGATTATCTGGTCATGGCCAGCACCCTGATGCAATTAAAATCACGCATGCTGCTACCGCGGCCCGAAGTGGACGAGGAAGGTAACGATATCGATCCGCGTGCCGAACTGGCCGCACAACTGATTGCCTACGAGCAATACCGACTGCTGGCCGAGGAACTGAACGAACGGCCTTTGATGCAACGGGATGTATTCATCCGCTCGATTTTCCCCGAATCCGATGCGGTGGAACGCCCCTTACCCGATGGTGATCTCGATGCGCTGCTGATGGCTTTCCGCAATGTGCTCAAACGCGTCGGCGGCGAAGTGCGCCAGCATATTTTTGCCGAAACGATGAGTATGCGCGAACAGATGGGCGTCGTGCTTCAACGTTTGCAGCATGGTGGTATACAACTCGATGAATTGCTGTCCGATTCACCCGGTCGTGAAGCTCTGGTTACAACCGTGCTGGCTATTCTGGAATTATGGCGGCAGCAAACCATTACCGTCGTGCAACGTGAAAGCTACGGCTCCATCACCTTGCTGCCGAAGGAGGCCATGTCTCATGAGCCAGTCTGATACGCAATCCGGTACCCGGCTGGAGGCGCAGATCGAAGCACTGGTACTGGCCAGTGACGAACCGCTCAGTCTGCAGAAAATACACAGTCTGATTGGCGATGATATTTCCTCTTCCGATATACGTTCCGCCCTGGCCGAACTTGAAACCCATTACCGTGAGCGCGGCATTAATCTTGTTCAGGTTGCCGGCGGTTGGCAGTTCCGTACAGCTGCCGCCCATGCGGAGCTGGTACGACAGCTCTGGCAGATCAAACCGCCTCGCCTGTCGCGTTCCGCACTCGAAACACTGGCTATTATTGCCTACAGGCAACCGACTACAAGAGCTGAGATCGAGGCATTGCGAGGTGTGAAAGTCTCCAGCCAGATGATTGCCACCCTGCAGGAGCGCGGCTGGATCAAGGTGCTGGGCCGCAAGGAAGTACCGGGTCGCCCGCACCTCTTTGGTACCGGCAAACAGTTTCTGATCGATTTCGGTCTGGCATCGCTGAAGGATCTGCCGGACTCGGCACAGTTGATGGATGAGGATGAAATTCAGCAGCTTGTGATCAAACAGACAGAGTTCGGGCAGAATCTCACGGAGCAAACAGCTTCTGAACAAATGACATCAGAGCAGATCACACCGGAACAGATTGCACCGGAAAACCCTGCGAATAAAAATAACGAACAGCATATGGACCCCCATGAAACAGACAACTCGAAAAACGAAGCAGAGCAAACCGCGCAAAACTCGGACACGTACGAAACCGGGCACACCTGAAGCTCCCCCGCCCGATGAAATAAATCAGAGCGCACCGTCCGGTGAACGCATCAACCGCTATCTGGCCGGTTGTGGATTATGTTCACGCCGTGAGGCAGATCGCTGGGTGGAAGCCGGACGTGTCTCGATCAACGGCAAGCTGTGCCGCGAACCGGGCACAAAAATCAACAGCGGCGACGTGGTTACGGTGGATGGTAAAGCTGTCGAACGGCAGCAAAGCTATACCTACATCCTCTACAATAAACCGGCCGGTCAGCTGTGTTCGCGCAAGGATGCAATCCGCAAGCGGCCACTGATTTACGATTTTCTCGATGTTGCTCCCAATGTTCAGTCGATCGGCAGACTTGATATGGATACCGAAGGCTTGTTGATTCTTACCGACGATGGTGACCTGACCCGGGCACTGACCCGGCCGGGTGCAAAAGTGGCACGTGAATACCGGGCCCGCGTGGCCGGCCTGGTGGAAATGGAAACACTGGAGAAACTGCGGCGCGGCGGTTTTGATATCGGCAAAGGAGATCACGCCGATGCATGGGAAGTCACGGTCGATTCGGAAACAAAGGGGCACACATGGTTAACCATTGTGATTTACCGTGGCCGCTGGCGCGAAGTGCGCCGCACGCTGGAAGAATGCGGCCATCCGGTCAGGCGCTTGATGCGTACCCGTTTCGGGCCGCTGCGACTCGAAGAAGGTATGCCGAGAGGCAGTTACCGGAAATTGAACCGCTCTGAAATCAAAAAACTGAAGGGATATGCCGACAAGTGAGTTCAATCCCCCCGCTACAGATCTATGAAAAGCTGCTGGACATTTACGGTTCTCAGCACTGGTGGCCGGCTGATTCTCCGTTTGAGGTGATGGTTGGTGCCATTCTGACCCAGAATACCAGCTGGAAGAATGTCGAAACAGCCATTGCCAACCTGAAAACACACGACATGCTCGACTGTGAATTGATTGCCAGCAGTAATCTGCAACAGCTGGGTGAAATCATTCACGCATCCGGTTTCTATATGCAGAAAGCGCGTTACCTGCAGCAATTCTCACTGTTTTACTACAACAATGGCAAACGCAAAGGGCTGATAAAATGGCCAACCAGTGTATTACGCCAGCGTCTGATGGCCGTGCATGGTATTGGCCCGGAAACTGCCGACTCGATACTGCTCTATGCGCTGGACAGGCCGGTATTTGTTGTCGATGCCTACACCAAACGTCTGTTTATGCGGCTGGAACACTTCGACCACAAACTGGGTTATGACAGTATTCAGAACTATTTTCAGCAACGCCTGCCTGAAAGCCTGCCGCTGTTTCAGGAGTTCCATGCCCTGATTGTCGAACATGCCAAACGCTTTTGTAGAACCAGGCCACTATGCAGCAGCTGCCCCCTTGCCAGTGATTGCCCGACGGCAACGGATGCAGACACCGCCGCAGTCCATCACCCGCAAAATTCCGATGTGGATTGATGCACCGGTTCCGCTGAACTCGCTGCCACGCGAGCCCGGTGTTTACCGCATGCTCGACCATGAACGTAAAGTGCTCTATGTCGGCAAGGCACGGAACCTGAGAAAACGTGTCTCCAGTTATTTTCAGCGCCGACCGGAATCGCCGCGCACGCAGGCCATGGTACAGCAGATCAGGGATATCGCTTTTTCCATCACCGCCTCGGAAGCCGAAGCGCTGGTACTCGAGCACAATCTGATCAAGCAGCTCAAACCGCGTTATAACGTACTGATGAAGGATTCGAAATCCTACCCGTATATTCTGCTCACCGATGAAGCGTTCCCGAAACTGTTGCTCTACCGCGGTAATCGTTCAGTGGCAGGAGAATATTTCGGCCCGTTTCCCAATGCCGGCGCGGTACATGCCACCCTGCATGTGATGCAGTCGCTTTTCCGCATCAGGGATTGTGAAGACAGCGTGTTCAACAATCGCTCGCGACCCTGCATGCAACATCAGATCGGCCGCTGCTCTGCTCCCTGCTGCAATATCGTGTCACAGGATGAATATGCCCGGCAGGTTGATGACGTGCGCTGTTTCCTCAAGGGTAAAAATATGCCCCTGCTCAAAAGTTGGGAGCAGGAAATGCAACAGGCCTCGGATCGCATGCATTTCGAACAGGCAGCCGCATTACGCGATCGCATTCGGGCCCTGCGCAGCGTGCTGGCCGGTTCCGGGAACAGGGCGTTGCCCGACAATGCCGATGCCATTGCATTGATTCGTCACGGCACCGGCGTATTGGCCAGTATCGGTGTACGCAGGGCCGGGCGTGATCTGGGCTGCCAGAACATTCGTATCGACCAGGCCGCTGATGCTGAAGATATAGAAATCCTGCAATCGCTGTTCACCGAACGTTACAGAAAGGATACTCCTCCGATGCAAATTATGCTGGCTGCTTCAGAGGTGGATATTGCGGAACTGGAACACCTGATCTCAATCATGCATCCCCGCATAAAAACCGACATCCGCTGTCCCAAGCGCGGCCCCCGTCTGCAGTGGTTGCAACAGATCGCATATTCGGGTCGGCAGATGATTACCGCCCGAAAACAGGATAATCAGCAAGCCGCCTTTGCTGCGCTGGCCGAATTATTTGCGCTTGATGGCGTTCCGGAACGTATTGCCGCTGTCGATAATGCCCATCTGGGCGGCAAGCAGATGGTAGCCGCCATTACCTATGCCGGCTGGCAGGGACCGGAAAAAGAATATTACCGCCGTTACAAACTCGATGGAATTGCCGGCAATATCATCGAAGGCGATGATTATGGTGCCATGCACACTGTTCTGGAACGTTTCTTTCGTGCTATTCGCGAAGACACCATTCCCTGCCCTGATCTGATGCTGATTGACGGTGGCCGGGGGCAACTGAACGTAGCATTGCAGTGTGCGCATGATGCCGGTTTGCATGAGCTGAAACTGGTCGGCGTAGCCAAGGGCGATTCCCGCAAACTCGGTGAAGAAACACTGTGGCCGGGCTGGTCGGAAAAGGGAATGCCGGAAATCGGTCAACCACGGCAACCCGGTAAACATTCCCCCGCGCTGCTATTGATTGCCCGCGTACGCGATGAGGCCCACCGATTTGCCGGTGCCTATATGCGCAAACGCAAGAAACAGAGCATGTTCAGCTCGGCTCTGGATAGTATTCCCGGCATCGGCCCTTCCAAACGTACAGCTTTGCTGAAACATTTCGGCGGCATTGAAGGTGTTAAAAAAGCCAGCCGGAAGCAACTGGCCCAGGCCAGCGGTATTTCAGATAAGCTGGCAGAAAAAATATTTGCAGCGCTGCACAAATAATCAGCGTGGCGTACTCAACAACAACCGACATTGATCCATGCATATGCCCGCTTTGCGGCAGGGCCAACAACTGCGCTATGGCCGGAAGTAACGGTCAATTAACCGATCCATGCTGGTGCATGAGGGTACAGATTCCATCAGCACTGCGCGATCAGATTCCGTCGCAGACAAAACAGCGCGCCTGCATCTGCCCGGCCTGTCTGCAGCAATATGAAAAATAACCCTATGTCCATCGGGTAGACAAGCGAAACATTTATTTTCAATATTTCGCCCATGCAACTGACGCAATATACCGATTATTCCCTCCGGGTGCTGATTTTTCTGGGCACGCATCCGGAACGGCGATGTACCATCAGCGAAATTTCTGAAGCCTTTAATATCAACCGGAACCATCTGGTCAAAGTCGTGCATCATCTCTCATCCACCGACTGGGTGAAAACGATCCGGGGTAAATCCGGCGGCATGGAACTTGGAATGCCTGCCGATCAA
>JAUZQH010000056.1 GCA_030951065.1 Mariprofundus sp.
AGTTCCGCACCGAACAGCAGCTTGTCCATGGTCAGCCACAGATCGATAAATAATCCGCTGACCAGCGAAACCAGTCCGACCGGGCCGAATAATTGCAATGCCCGATCCGTAAAGCGCTGGAAAAACACCACCAGAAGCAGATCAACCAGCACGCGGATGGTACGGCCAATGCCATATTTGCTCTCGCCGAAACGGCGAGGACGATGGGTAACCACTTCCTCACCTATTCTGGCACCATAAAGATCGGCCAGCGCCGGCAGGAAACGATGCTGTTCACCGTAAATGCGTAAATTCTTGGCGACATCGGCGCGCATCAGCTTCATCGGGCAGCCATAATCATGCATGCGCACCTTGGTGGTACGGCGGATCAGGGCATTGGCAATTTTAGAGGGGAGATTGCGTGACAGGCTGGCATCCTGTCGATCCTTGCGCCAGCCATTGACCATATCCAGATCATCCTTATGCATTCGCTCCAGCAATTTCAATATATCGGCAGGATCCGTCTGCAAATCGCCATCCATATATACAATATACTGTCCCTTTGCCCGTTCAAAACCGGCGCTCATGGCTGCTGTCTGGCCGAAATTGCGTCTGAGCTGAATCAGTATCACCCGATCATCTGACTGACGTGCTTTTTTTGCAGCTTCAACTGTACCATCATCGGAACCGTCATCGACCAGAATCAATTCGTATGCATGGCCACTCAGCTTCTCTGCGACTTCTGCAACCAGCAACGGTACATTTTCTTCTTCCCGATATAGAGGTACGACAATCGAAATCATTGATTCGGGCATTACCCCTCCTTTCCTGTCGGTATGTTTGCAGGCGTTTGCGGTTGCAAGCTCACCAGCAACAGCCAACGACGCGCATACATGCCGTAAACGCGATCATGCACAATAAGATAGGGAATAATCTCTTTTGGCAACAGTTCAAGCGCTTCCTGAGGCATAACAACGGCCTTGCCGGCGACCAGCCACGCCCCAACCGCCCCAACTTCTGTCAACATCGGCAGGCGACCACCGTGATAAAACAGCAAAGACGGTTGAAAATAATGAAATGTCGCCAGCTCACTGCCATCAAATCCTGCTTCAGTTGCCCTGGCAGCCAATGCGTTACTGATTTTATTATGGTCAATCCCCTTGACTGACCAGCCAGCCAGTAAAAGCATCGATACAGCCATGGCTACGGCCAGGATGATACCTCCCCGCCCTGATTGTTCGTTTCTTTTCCACAGCCACTGTTTTTTCCATATCAACCAGACTGAAGCCAGTAGCATCGGCAGCATGGCCAGAATATAATAACCCTCACCCGGCCATTGTTTCTCCAGCCCGAAACCGCCGCCAATAACAATCCCTGTCGAAAGAACCAATGCTGTCCACACCAGCCAGTGTACGGCACGCTGGCGCACTTCAGTGGATGCATAAGTCCAGCCATACGCCATCAGCATGGCGGCAGCGGGAAACAGAGGCAGGACATAATTGGGCAACTGGGTACGCGCAATGCTGAAAAAGAGGATGTATACCCCAATCCAGCACAGCATGAACAACCGCACCGGCTCCTCTCTCAAGAACTTCAACCGCCAAGAACCGAACCACAGCATCGCTGCCAGCAAACCGGTCCATGGAAACCAGCCCAGCAGCACACTGAGAATATACAGACCCGGAAAACCGCGATGCCCCTGCAGCGGATCAGTAAAGCGGTCGATATTGTGATGAAAAATAAAACCTTCGAGCCAGGCTCCGTGCGTCAAAATACCTACAGCGACATACCATGGCAACGCTACCGCCAGAGCAATCAAAGCGCCTTTGAACGGATGAAACAGGCGCCAGCTCCTCCAGTCCCCCATCAGAGTCAGGAATGCGGCAACAATCAACAACGGCATCAGTCCGGCAATCGGCCCCTTGGCCAGCGTTCCCAGTCCTATCGCAATATAGGCAACAATCACCAGCCCGGGCATCCGTTCTGATGGCTGTTGTTTCTGTTCCAGGTATGAAATCAGCAGCGCCGGTAATGCAACGCCAAGTGCCAGCATCAGCAGAGGGTCCGGTACCGCAGCCCTCGCAATAACAATGATATGCAGTGCGGTTGCAAATGTACCCGCCGCAATGAGTGCCGCATTATCGCATGCCGTCGAATTGTCACGGAATACAGACGTGGAAGCGACCATCAAACGCCGCGTCATACCCCAAATCACCAGCACCAGCCCGGTCATCGCAAACGCCGAAGGTAAGCGTGCGGTCCATTCGTTGACACCGAACAAAGCATCCAGCGGTATCATCAGCCAGTAGATCAGGATCGGTTTGTCGAAACGATAATCGCCGTTGAACATCGGCACCCACCAGTTGCCGGCCAGCAGCATTTCACGGGCACATACGGCATTATTGGGCTCATCGACATCCCATAAACTGTGGCCACCCAGAAATGCAAAAAAATTAACCGCACAAATCAGCAACAACCAGAAGAGCGGTTGCTTCAATATCGGTTGCTCTTCAGCCAGGTGTGAATAATCAGTCATCGGCATCGTCACTCGACCCCTTTTAACCACAGCTCAAGATTCTGTTTCAGAGTATCACTGTTGCCGCGCAACAGCACACGTTTCCGGCGTGATGTCATACCTGATGTAATCTCCACATCAGATACGGGCAGATTCACGGCTTTGGCAATCACGCGAACTATGGCCTTGTTGGCTTTTCCATCCTGTGCAACTTCACCGATGGCTATTTTCACTGCATCGCCATGCAAGCCGCGCAATTGCGCCCGTCGCGCACCGGGCTGGGCATGCACATTCAGATAGAGGCCGTCTTTACCTTCACTATAGAGTGCAGGAAGGTGGTCTGTATTCATGAATGAACAGCCCCTGAACTGGGGTGCGCTGTTTGTTTCATTAGAGCATCGATAGTGCGATACGATTCAGACTGGAAACAAGAAAATTATCCAGGAACATAATGACCAGCAGCACGATCAACGGCGAGAAATCAATGCCACTGATATAAGGAACCCGTTTTCTGACCGGAAACAACAGCGGTTCGGAAAGCTGATTGATAATGCGCACAATCTGATTGTACGGATCGGGTGAAACCCATGACAATACGGCACGGGCAATAATCACTATCATCGCCACCATCAGCACGATATGCAGCACACCTGCTACTGCCTGCAAAAAATAACCCAGAATAAACACTAGCTCAACTCCTCGGAACGCTTGCTGGCAGCCAGTACGCCCTGACGTACAGCTGCAGGCAAGCCCATCTCATACATCACATCCAGCGCAGCCTGTGTGGTTCCCCCCGGACTGGTAACCTGATGGCGCAGTGCTTCAGCCGAGCGACCGCTATCTGCCAGCATTTTTCCCGCTCCAAGTGCAGTCTGAGCCGCCAGTTTTGCCGCCACAGCCTCATCCAGACCCAGTTTGATCCCTGTCGCCTGCATCACCTCGGCCAGCAGAAAGAAATATGCCGGGCCACTGCCGGAAACAGCCGTCACCGCATGCATCATTTTTTCCTTATTCACGCGCAACGATTCACCACAGGCATTCAGTACATATTCAGCACGCTGCTTGTGGATCTCATCGGCATCACTGAACAACACCGACATGCCGGCTCCCAGCAGAGCCGGAGTATTGGGCATGACGCGTACAATATGTATATGCTCGCCCAACCATGCATGCAATGATGCCGTAGTCACCCCGGCGGCAATGCTGATTACCGTGGCATCGGCCTTCATATGCACAGAAAGCCCTTTCACTGCAGCCTGCATCTGCTGCGGTTTCACAGCCAACACCAATACATCCGCACAGGCCGCCGCATCAGCATTGCCCTCTACGCAACGGACACCATATTGCCGCGCAAGATCTTCGCGGCGAGCCTGTTGCGGTTCTGATACACAGATCTGATCACCGGCATGGCCACCCCGCGTCAGCCCCGCGATCAAAGCCTCAGCCATATTGCCGCCACCAATAAATGCTATATTCAGTCTCTGCATGTTTTTACCTTACCCCTTCAATTACAATTCAAACATAACACCGCATATGAACACACGGAAAAATCCTTATAACTCTCTCTTGGGAAACTCAGCTGTGAAACACTTCTGGCCATATCTCACTTTCGTATATCCCAATCATCGAACAGAACAGAGCCCAACCGCACCATGGTCGCGCCTTCCTGCACAGCGACACGAAAATCGCCGCTCATACCCATACTCAATTCTAGCCTGCCCGATTCCGGCAGGCTTCCACCGAACAGGGTATCCCGCAAGCGCCGCACGGTCCGAAATGCCTGCCGAACTCCGTCCCCGCGTGGAGCCAT
>JAUZQH010000057.1 GCA_030951065.1 Mariprofundus sp.
GATCGTGGCGATAAACAGCCCGGTATCAAGGGTTCGTTGCCAGATAGTGCGTTGATTCATTGCTTAGAATTCAGCCGGTCTAGTGATTTCTGCCAGCCTTGTGTCCGAAATAAAGCGCCAGAGAAACAAGAAAAATACCACCACCCATATAAAGAATATTGAGAGGGTTATCGAATGTCACATGCAATACATTCTTGAAAAAGGCGACAATAAGAATCATCAGAATCACTTTTCCCAAGCGATCTTTCAGGTCATCCAGGCTTTCGATTTGCAAGAGCTTACCGGCCGCAGGATTGTCACGGGCACATTCAAGCGAGTCGATATGCAGTTCATATACCCCAAGACCAAAAATCAGTAAAACCATGGCCAGTAGAAAATCGTCCACTGCAGTAATCACATGACTCACCACCATGGTATGGAAACCCGGCTGCTCATGGCCAAGGACATACACATTTACAAACTCGATCAGCAGCTTACCCATATCAATGGCTGAGAGCGTAAACAGCAGCGCCATGCCGACAATACAGGACCAGACCGCCAGCAGTGTCATATAACGCGAGTTCCACAGAAGTTTTTCAAAAAATGATTTCATAGTTTTCCCCTCTAATATTTTTCCGTAAATCTAGTTCATTGTTCATGAATCACCCGCTGGATTGATACCAGCCCATTCGCCCGAATGCAGTGCTAGGCAGGCCAATCCCCTGCTCCCTGGCGCAACATCAGAGGCTCATGCTCACATAAGTCCACCACTGTAGTCGGCGTCATGCCGCCCCATCCCACATCCAGCACTGCACATGACAGATGTTTTAAACGCGGAACAAATTCATCGGGATCGAAAGCAGGACAGTCATCCCCCGGAAACTGCAGTGTCGTACTCAGCAATATTTCCCCGCACGCTTCCAACAACAAATGGCAAACCGGATGATCCGGAATACGAACACCAACATCGCGGCGTTTGCCAAATATGCGACGCGGCAGCGACGAACATGCCGGCAGGATAAACGTATAAGCGCCCGGCAAACATCGCTTCACAATTCGATGGGCCCGGTTATCCATGCGCACACAGGTTGCTGCCTGTGACAGGTCAGCACAAACCACTGCCCACAAATGCGAATCATCCAGTTGCCGCAATTTGAGTATGTCGGCTATCGCATCTGTTGCCTGTGGTCGGCACATCAACACATAGGAAGTATCCGTTGGCACCACAACAAACAACCCGTCCCGTAACAGTTCCGCAGCCCGGCGAATCTGTCTGATCTGGGGGCGTTCGGGATGCAGGCGCAGATGTTCAAATCGATGCAAGTTTTATTCCCCTCCTTCAGATTTAAAGATGCGCTGAAAAGTCAGAACATCTGTTCAGGCCCTGGCAAAGGAAAAAACACGCTTTTACCTTTGCAAGCTGAAAAGCTACATGAGCACAGTTTCAGAGTACGCTTTAAAACCCCGGAATCATGCCCCCAAGTCCCTTGAGAGGATTCTGCTGCGAAGGGCCGGGCTGAGCCGGCTTAATCTGTGCCCCACCCGGTTTGGCTGGCGCGCTGCCTTTTGCACCACCGCCCAGAAGCTTGCCCAGGCTACCGCCAATTTTACCCTTGTTTAACAAGGCCGGTGCGTTATTGATTAGTGTTTTGGCATTGATTTCCGGCCTGATTTTCGGCGAATCAAAGGATCCGGTAATGCGCAGTGGCACTGACAGCCCCCTGGGAAGAATCGAACCGCCCTGACCTTTCAGCGTGCCAACCACGCGTGGTGTCACAAGATAATTCATTGTCTTGTTCACCAGATTTGCCGTACCTTTACCTGTCACACGTAACAATGGAGAGGCCATGAACAAATCCTGATTATCTACCACGCCGTTCCTGATTTTGAAGCTGCCGGACAGCCTGGCAAAATCCGTCTCCTGTGGCCCCTGCTTGTAGGCCGTCGGATTGCTGAACTTGCGTAGTGCTCCGGCGATATCAAAACCCTTGAGCTTACCATCCTTGAACAACACATTACCGCGTCCATTGAGTGTTTTCACCGCGGCCTGCGTCAATCCGGTTGCCCGGAGACTGGTATCCATGGACATGGTTCCGGTCAACTTATCCGTATTGGCCAGTGCCTTGAGCAACGGGCCGGCCTGCACACCGGTGACATGCACCGACTCTTTCCATCGAACCGGGTAAGATGCCACATTAAGACTGGCTTTTTCAGTGACTTTACCGCCGGCAAGGTTGAAGCTGAGCGGATTTAAATCAAAGCGCCCCTTCGAACCATTGATGGTTGCTGCAAAGTTTCTCATCTGCAGACCACGCATAAACAGCGTTCCCACCTTCAGCTTCGAGGTCACGGTCCAGCTTTTCAGGAAACGCAAATCAGGCTCTGCCTCAGCTGCTTGAGCGGCAATAGCTTCACTGATAATCGAAAACCTTTGGCTTATTGCAGCCTGCTGTTCCTGTTTACCCTGCGGCAACCATGGATCGAGATGCAACTGCTTGGCCGACATACGCAGGCGAACATCCGGCCCTTTAAATACCACTGCACCCGTTGCCTGTAACAGATCATCATCAAGCATGATTTGCAAATCCCGAATATTCATTTGTTTGCTGCCACCCACAACCAACGTCTTGAATGTCAGCTGTTTCCACGGTGCCGGATGACCGGCATACATGGCATTCAGATTCGGCACAAAAGCAGCCAGCCAGGTCCGGGTAATGGGCTGGCTTTCAATATGCAGTTTCAATGACGGATTTGTTGTCAGCTTCTGCACACTCCCTCTGATATCAATCAGTTTTTTTCCATCAACAGCCAGTGATGCCCTGCTCACTTTCAGCTGATCCGCCTTCGGCATTTCAATGTTCCAGCTCAGGGCAAGTGAATGCGCCGCTTTCAGTTGCAATTCACCTTCTCCCAGCCGGATACCATCCGGTCGTTGTTCCATTTGAGCTGAAATACCGACTGAAGCCTTGCCAATATCACCCAATTGCTCCGGCCAGCCGGAAATCATATTCCGGAATGGTTGCAGACGGATATTCTCCGCTTTAAAATGCCCCTGCACCGGCAGCGATACGGGATCGAGTCTGGCAAGATCTCCCAGTGGGCCAATGTTTGCATCCAGCTCAAAGGCGTTTCCTGACAGTTTTCCTGACACTTGCACGGAAACCGGTCGTTTCAACTGGACATCCTGCAGAGCCACGTTCAGTTCAGACAATACAACAGGCTTTGCCTTCGCATCCACCCATGTGATCTCACCATCCGTGAGACTCAGCGACTCTGCCTGCAAGGCGGCCAGTGCCGGGGCGGCAGGTGAAGATTGAGAAGGCTGCGCAGCACCGGATGCCTGCGCATTATTTCCATTATCGGACGCAACAAGGTCACCCCAGTTGGTTTCGCCATTACTGCGCCGTTCCAGGTAGATTACCGGTGTTACCACTTCAAAGTGTTTGATTTCGACGTTTTTGGAGAACAATGGCAGCAGGGCCAGTTTCACATGCAGTCGTTTGACGCTCAGGAAATCGCGTTTGGCATAGCCGGGTCGATTGGCCAGATGCACATCGTCCAGCTCAACACCCACCCAGGGAAATAGTGAAGCTTTCATATTGCCGATTTTCAATTGCCGCCCTGTTGCATCCTCAACAGTCTGTTCAATCTGGCTTTTGTAAACATTCACATCAATAAAAAATGGTGCGGCAAGCAGGGCAACGATAACCAGCCCTACAATGATTAAACTGTAACGTACTGTTTTGGCAATACCTTTGGACATAAAAACTCCTTTCGAATGCATCCTTCGCCCAGCCTTGGCAAGCTGACGAACAAGGACGGAATACAACTGCTATCGTGGATTATAGCACCTGATCTGGCAAGCGGGGAAAATACGCCAGCAATTCGGCAAAATCGTTCACGACCCTTCGAGCTCCCGCTTGTAAGAGCTCATCGGAAGAAGCAACACCAAACGACACTCCCAAAGCCTCGACTTCGGCGGCAACAGCCATCTGCATGTCAAAACAGGCATCGCCCACCACCCATGTCCGATCTGCCGGAACCCCCAGCTCCAGCATGCATTCCAGCACCATCGCCGGATGTGGTTTGGAATGGGTGCAATCAGCTGTTCGCCACACATAAAAAAGATCGCCCAACTCAAATGATTCCAGTACTCGCAACAGGCCGGGTCTGGACTTTCCTGTCACTACCCCAAGCCAGTAACCGCGGGAGCGCAGCACTTCCAGCGTCTCTTTCACATCCGGAAACAGATCAATGCTCTCTTCAGCCAGACGATAATTATCACGATACGCCTGCGTAATATGTTGATACAGAGGAGCATCAATTTGTAAACTCTCATCCATCAAACCCGTTATCGCTCTGCTCAAAGACAAACCGATAACCTCTCGAACCGCATCGGCAGCGGGTTCCGGCAATCCGGCAGCTGCGAATGCATGCTGCATGGAACGCACGATGGCACCATGCGAATCGGTCAGCGTGCCATCGCAATCAAATAATATCAGTGAAGGTCTGCTGGAAATAAGGCTTATCCTTGTGAGAAAGAAATCAGTGCTGCAGGCACAGGCACGGGATTGTAAATTCACCCCGACTATGGTCAATATCGAGTAAAAAATATATTGCTTTCAGGCTGTTGACACGGACGAAGCTGCCCCTATAGTTCGGCCTCCCTGACGCGGGGTGGAGCAGTGGTAGCTCGTCGGGCTCATAACCCGAAGGTCGTTGGTTCAAATCCAGCCCCCGCAACCAAACATAAGGCCTTGAAAAACATTGAGTTTTTCAAGGCCTTTTTTCTTGCCATAATTCCTGTGCCCAAAGCTCTGTGCCCACCCTGTGCCCATATTGTGCCCATGAAAATCAGCACTTTAAAATTTCACCCGGCAAAACAACTGGTTGTGAAATTTATTTGTGCCCATATCAAAATCACTTTTTGAACAGAATTGAACCGATGGTCAACCCAAACAGGCAGCTTGTGGAGCCTCAATCATCAGGAGTCGAATGACCATCGGGCATCATTAATACGCCCGATGCGCTGATCCAGATAATATCGCTGAATCCATGTTATCGAGTTAAAATAATTCTCAATGGTCGTAAAGCGACTTGCATGACCAAGGAGTTTTGAAATTGGAATCAGGTCGGTTGATGTCGCCTGGCATTGCCCGTGCTGCCGCCATGATGATAGCCATGGCATTCCCCCAATAATCAATGCCAGCTTTTCCATCATCTCCTCCTGAAATAAATGTGCACCTGGATCAAGGTCATGTACAACTTCACCGGAGAGAAAATCATTATAGAATTTTGAATCTACCAGCATGAAATATCGACATAACTGAATTGATGCGAACCCATGGCGCAACCCGTGCAGTTTTTGCACAGTGGCTCCCCTTGAGGCCAATAGTCGGCCCACACGTTTACTGAGTGTATCATTTTTCAGTTGATAACCATCACCATCGTGAATGATAAATTCATATCCATCCGACTTATTATCAGCAATAACAGATAGAATTTCCTTGTAGTATGGCTGCGGTATCAACCATCCCCAGGGAAGCGTTCGCCGGCTGGAATCCAACTTACTACGCCTAATGACCAATCGAGATGAGGCTTGAAAATCATTAAGGGCCAAGTGGCAAATCTCTTCACATCTCAACCCGCAATAAAAGAGAAAGGGGTCAGAAAGAGAAAGGGGTCAGGGCTTGATTGGCTAAAAACTCCGGGGGGGGGC
>JAUZQH010000058.1 GCA_030951065.1 Mariprofundus sp.
TCGACCAGCATTAAGCTGGTGCAATTATCCAGATCACGTTCGGGTTATGAACTGGTGTCAATGGCGGAGGTTCCCTTGCCGCGTGATGCTATTGTTGAAAATACCATTATTGACTCCGCAGCTATTTCCGAAGCTCTGGCCGAAGCATTGAGGCGGGCTCGTCCATCGATGAAGAATGCAGCACTGGCTGTTTCCGGCAATGCCGTGATCATCAAAACCATCAAGACGCCATTGACGACTGACTTTGAGCTGGAAGCACAGATTGAGTATGAAGCCGACCAGTATGTCCCCTATGATATTGATGATGTATTCCTTGATTTTCATATTCAGGGTATTTCTGCTGATGATCCAGAGCAAATGGATGTGATACTGGTTGCCTGCAAGCGGGAGGTTGTTGAAGATTATCAACAGGTGCTTAATGAAGCAGGGCTGCATGCAAAATGCATCGATTGCGATGTATTTGCCCTGGAGAATGCGGCTGAAATAACCGATGAACATACAGCAGCTGCAGGCGGTGAATACTCACTTCCGGACGAAGATGCAGAGGTCAATGCGCTGATTAATATTGGTGCCAATATGATCAATATCAATGTTCTTATTAATGGACGCTCGGCATTTGTACGTGACCAGTTTTTTGGCGGACAGAATCTGACCGAAGAAATTCAGAAAGAGCATTGCATCAGCTATCAGGCTGCCGAGCAGTTAAAAATTGAGAACTTTGAAGATATATATCCGGATGCGCTGGAACGATTTTATATCGATTTGACTTCCGAGTTGGTGCGTTCGCTGGACTTTTATGGTGACCGGGGTTCTGAATTTCCGGTGCGTAAGCTGTGCCTCAGCGGTGGTTGCGCATTATTGCCTGACATTGCCACGGAGTTAGAGCAGAGGCTGGGTATCGATACAAGCGTGTTGAATCCATTTGAGAATATTATCATTCCATCCGGTAAATTCGATGCCGAAAGGCTGAAGAAAATCGGTCCGATGATGATGGTGCCTGTTGGGCTGGCCTTACGGAATTTTGACAAATGATTCGCATTAACCTCATCCCCTACAGATCGGCTCGCCGCAAGCAACAAATCATCTGGCATGTCAGCTCGTTCTTTGCTGTCATTGTTGTAGCTGGTTTGCTCAGTCTGGGAGCGCATACTGTTGCTTCGATACAGCTTTCGGATTTGAAGGCAGAATCCATTCTGATACAACAACAGAATGAAATCCTGAAGAAAAAAATCGGTAAGATTAAAAATCTGGACAGCTTGCGAGCTGACGTTGAACGGAAACTGGAGCTTGTTGACAGGTTGCAGACAGGACGTTTCCGTTCCCTGAAAACATTGAATGCCATTGCCCGCATTATTCCTGAAAATGTCTGGCTGGATATGATCGCAGATCATGACGGTAACATCGAACTTTCCGGTCTGGGAGAAAGCAACAGGGCTGTAGCCAGCTTTATGCGCAGGCTGGATCAGTCAGCTATTTTTTCCGATGTTCGGCTGGGTGAGATCAACAGGGTTGTGGTGAATGGATTACCGATGCGACGTTTTAGTTTGAGTTTGTCACGTGTTGAAAAAGTGCCGGTAAAAACATCACAGACATCAGCATCAAGCCGTGGCACGGAATGGCATCCTGATGTTTGAGTCCATGAAACTTTCCATATACGAATCTCTGCGGTCCATATTACCATTACCGCTTTGGCAAAAACTGACATTTCTTTTGGCGGTTTTTGTTCTGATGATGGCTTCATATTTTTATTTCGGCTGGATGCCGCTACAAGAGTCGATTTCGAAGCAGGAAGCGCAACTGCAATTGCAGAAAATGATGCTGCTCAAGAACCAGCGAATGGCCCATAATCTGGCGCGTAAACAGAAAGAATATGCCAAGTTGGAGAAGCAGTTGAAAGTGGCATTGAATATGTTGCCCAAAAAATCCCAGATTCCGGATTTGCTGGAAAATGTATCATGGGCAGGCAAGGACTCCGGCCTGGAATTCAAGATGTTCAAGCCGGGCCGGGATGTGACCAGGCAAATTTACGCCGAGGTACCGGTGACATTCAATATTGGTGGAAGTTTCCGGCAGTTGCTGACTTTTTTGAAGCGGGTTGGGGAAATGCCACGTATTGTCGATGTAAGGAATCTGGTACTGACAAAAGGAAATGCTGGCAATATGTTGTCTATTTCAGGCCAGGCAGTGACTTACCGGTTTGTGGACGATAAACCCCAAAAGGCACATAAAGGGCGGCGTCAATAGTATATTGAATGCCCGGGAGAGACAAATGAGACATGGAATGAATAACTGGTTTGCAAGGTGGCGATGTATTGGCCGGTTTGTCCCGGGGATGGTCGTGGTGATCACGCTGGTTTGTTCTTATGCATTGCCGGCAATGGCTGCAAGCATTGAAAGCCTGAAACTGCTCTCGGACGGGGCGGGCCAGAGTTTACGTATCGGCATGGATGAATTCGTCGAATATCAGGTGTTTAACCTTGAAGGGCCGAAACGTCTTGTGCTCAGCTTTCCGGCCACATCCTTGTCCGACGGTATTCGACCCGTGCAGGGCGACGGCGGGGTTCTGAATGTCGTGCCGTCACAAGACAGCGATGGCGTGCGCATTGAAATCGGTCTGACTGCCGGAACAAAATATGAAATCACCGAAAAGGGTAAGGATTTACTGGTGTTGTTTACCACTGAGTCCAGTCAGCAAGCAACCGCCAATGCCAATGCCAATGGTGCCGTGCTGCAGGACATTGAAGTGCGGGATAAAGGTCCGGTAACTGAATTGATTCTGCGGGGGCGGCATCTGGACGTCAATCACAACGCACTGGTGACCAATGAAGGGAAAACCATGGTGCTCGATTTCTGGGGGGGTAAGTCAAAGCTGCCAAAAGAGCATTATACCTTTACATCCCCGCGGTTGAATGATGTTGCCATCGGTGTGGCCGAGGGACGAATACGTCTGGTTGTTTCCCTGCGTTCCGGCATTGGCGATACACATCAGATTGATACCAGCACAAACGAAATGATCGTACGGTTCGGGCAGGTAAAACAGGCGGCGCATACAGGAACAATTATTGTTGAATCGGTGGATTTTCAGCCTGATGACCGTATTGCCCACCTTGTGGTTCGCACTGACAGAGCCGATCCGGTGATCAATTTGAAGGAAGAAGATGGTAAAATTGTACTGGATTTGAAGCATGCCCGATTGGCTGACGGGCAGGAGCGTACTCAGGATGTGCGCGCTTTCCCGGGGCCTGTCAAACAGATTGACAGCTATGGCGTTCACAAGAATGTACGGATTGTGGCACGACTGCGTCAAAAGTCTGTGGTGACTTCGTATCAGGTTGGCAATGTGTTGACGGTCACGATGAAACCGGCGGATATGATAGCCATGCAAGGCGGTGACGGTACGGCCAGAGAAGAAAAAATCTATACCGGCCAAAAGGTCAGCTTTGAATACAAGGATATTGATATTCGCAATGCCCTTAAGCTGATCGCTGAAATGTCCGACCTGAATATCATTATGTCTGATGATGTGACGGGAGTACTGACCATGCGGCTGGTGGATGTGCCATGGGATCAGGCGCTTGATCTGATTCTCTCAGCCAAGGGTCTGGGCAAGGAAAAGAATGG
>JAUZQH010000059.1 GCA_030951065.1 Mariprofundus sp.
TTTTCCGCTATTAATCGCCTCCAGCGACATCATGCATGGCACTTGCTTTTGCAAACCATCGGCCAGTAAATCCTCAACGCATTGATCCGAATAGGCAGCATGTGCGGCAGCGATAACTGAACTTTCATTCCCTTTCAGCGCGACCCAGGCCAGTTTAAAGCCGCCTTGCAGTACTGCAGCACGGCATACCTTCCTCATGGTCTCAGCCTCATTGGCCTCTTCGCGCAGGCTCTGCTCAATAGCACTGATAAAACTCAACAAACGGTTCTGCCGTGCCATATAGTGCGCCAGCCTGATTTGGTGAAGACGATTTCGATCAGCCAGCACGCCGACAAATAACACCATGCCAAGCATCAATACGCGCATCCATAATTCATTGGGGTCATGACTGCCAATCAATGTCTCAGGCAGGGAGTATTCCGGTGTAAAGATATAGGCATGGATCAGTGACTCGATCAACCAGTAGGCCGCGCCGGCAAACAGACCCACCAAAAAGAAGCGATGGCGGTCAGCCCACTCCCGCTGCCCGGTATCTGTCATTGGCTGTTCGGTGCCTTGTCCCAGTCCTGAAAGCGGCCGCTGCGAATCAGTGCCAGTGTCGCATCAACCACATCCGGGCAATAAAGCGTGCCACGCCCATCCTCGATTTCCTTGAGCGCCACATCCATGCCCAGCGCCGGCCGCCAGGGCCGGAAATGGTTCATTGCCTCAACCACATCGGCTACCGCCGTAATGCGTGCCGCCAGACAGGTTTCTTCGCCTTTCAAACCGTTGGGATAACCGCTGCCATCAAAGCGCTCATGATGCTGCAGGCAGACTTCCGCCACCGGCCAGGGGAAATCGATATCCTTGAGAATATCATAACCGCCCTGCGCATGGGTTTCGATCAACCGCCGTTCCGCCGGAGATAACAAACCCGGCTTGTTCAAAATTTCGGAGGGCAGGCGCAGTTTACCCAGATCATGGATAGCGGCACACAACCGGATACCATCTGTTGTTTCGGCATCGAGTTGCATTTCATGGGCAATGCATCTCGCCAGCTGTGAGGTGCGAACCTGATGCATCTCTGTATAAGCATCGCGGGCCGCCACTGCCCTTGAGATAGCTGTTAATACATCGATCAGCACCTTGCGGAAACGATCCTGTGCCTCATTCCGCTCCCCTTCCAGTTGTACGACCTTGTGGTAAAGCTTGTGCTCCAGCACCTGGTCGTGGAGTTTATCCAGCGGGGCGTCTTCCAGCAGCGGGTGCTGTGGCACCTCAAGTGAATGGTGCTCATAATCCCTAAGCACATCCTGCAAACCCTGCAGCAAATCACTGATCGGCGGCTCTTTGACAATAAAGCGGGAAGCGCCGACTGCACGGGCAAGTTCCCGATCCTCTTCACTCACATAGGTCGCGGTATAAAAGATGAACGGAATATCATGCAGCTTATCATGGCTCTTGATGTTTTGACAAAACTGGAATCCATCCACTTCCGGCATGAGTATATCTGATATAATGATATCAGGCCGGCAACGCTCTGCTTCGACCATTCCTTCCGCACCATCGCCAACACAGGCCACATCATAACCACTGGCACTGAGCACACTGGCAAGCAATTCGCGCACATCGGCATTATCTTCAGCAAGCAAAATCCTGACTTGAGTCATACCCTCTCCATGAGAGTTAGAGCATCGGATATTTCATAAAAAAGTCAACAAGGAAAGCCGGGGGACTGCCGGTATTTTGCAATCAATCAGCAGTTCCGGAAATTGTCCCGGACAACCAGAACAACCAGCCTTCTGGTTGGTTTTTTTATTTGTTACAGACCACCAACAAAATCATCCCGCACTGTTCAAGAAGCAAAAAAGAATTGATTAAACTGACCCTTACGTCTATAAACAAGAATGAATAATACGGGGGAAGGATGCAACCATCTCAGATTAGCAGCCTTATGATCAGAGAGGTCATCTCGGTTGAGCCTGACTGTCTGCTCAAGCAGGCCGTGGCCATCATGCAACAGCACAAAATCAGCTTTCTGGTCGTCGCCAAAGACCACTGGCCGACAGGCGTATTAAGTGAGCGGGATATTGTCCGCCTTGCCTGTCAACAGATCGATCCGGAACAGATACAGGTCAAAGATGTCATGACATCACCTGTCATTACAGTGGCCGAGGATGCAAATATTTTCCAGGTGTATGATTTACTCAGCACCAGGAAAATCCGGCATATGGTTGTGATTGACGATGCCGGCCTTATTGCCGGTCTCGCAACCCTGACAAACATTCTGGGTGGATTGAGTATTGAATATTTTGTCGAGCTCAAACAAATCGCCAATATCATGTCGCAGAATATCTGTACCCTGAAACCCGATGATACAGTGCAACAGGCCCTCGAACTGATGACTGATAAACGCATCAGCTGCGTCATTATCACCAAGCAGAAGAAACCGGTCGGCATTATCACCGAGCGGGATATCACACGCCTGTATGGCAGTGACATGCTGGAAACCGCCAGACTTGAAAGCATCATGAGCAAGCCGGTACGCACGACAACCTCAGACATGTTTATTCCAGAAGCCAATGCCATCATGCAAAAGGAAAAACTCCGGCATCTGGTGATTGTCCATGCGAATGGACATCTGGCCGGATTAATCAGCCAAACCGATATAGCCCGCCGTATTGAAGAACATTATGTCGGTTATCTGCGTACGTTGCTAAAACAACAAAACCGGAAACTGCAGTTTGAACATGAACGCTTTTCCATTCTGTTTGAAAAAAACCCCAATGCTGTATTGAGTTATAATATAGACGGCAATCTGGTTGATCTCAATCCAGCCGCTATCGCGTTAGGCTGTTATAGTCCGAAAGAAATGATAGGCAGGCCCATTGACGCTATCATTTATCCTGACGACAGACACCTTGCGCAAACGAGTTTCGATCAGGCAACCGCAGGCGAAACCGGGCATGCCGAATTTCGGGTGCTGCAAAAATCGGGCCAAATCGCCCATGTATTCAACAGCTATCTGCCCATTTATAGTTATAACATACTGCACAGAATATATAGCATCATGCATGATATCTCCGACAAGAAACTGGCTGAGCAGCAGGTGCAGGCAGCCGAAGAGAAATCGCATTTATTATCCAAGGCTGTCGAAGCCGCAGGAGATTCAGTGATCATCACAAACAGGGACGGCACGATTGAATTTGTCAATGCAGCCTTCACGCGCATTACCGGTTATACGTCGGAAGAAGCGATTGGAAGCAAGCCGTCCATGCTGAAAAGCGGAGAACAAAACCGGGCTTTTTATGAACAAATGTGGAATAGCATCACGAATGGCAAACCATGGCACTCCCGACTGGTGGATCGCCGCAAGGATGGCCAGTTTTTTCCTGCCGAATTGTCTATTTCACCGGTGCATAACGTAGCGGGTGAAGTTACGCATTTTGTCGGCATCACCCGCGATTTGACCGAGCGTGAAGCGCTGGAAGAACAGTTTCGCCAGGCCCAGAAAATGGAAGCGATCGGAACGCTCGTTGGTGGCATTGCCCATGATTTCAATAATATGCTGGCCGGCATCACCGGTAATTTGTATCTGGCATCAAGAAAGAGCCAGGATAATCCTGATGTCATGCAAAAACTTGATAATATTGAACGGCTTTCGTTTCGCGCTGCCGACATGATCAAACAGCTGCTGGATTTTGCCCGCAAGGGTCAGGTTAGTATGAAAAAGATGCAGCTTGTTCCGTTTATCGGGAAAACGCTCAAGCTTCTCCAAACACTGGTTCCTGCAAATATCACATTGCACAAGGATATTTGCACGGATGAGCTGATTGTCACCGGCGATGTGACCCTGCTCCATCAGATACTGATGAACCTGCTTAACAATGCCCGTGATGCACTTGATGGAGTTGATAACCCCTGTATCACCGTCAAACTGGAAAAATTTAATGCGGATGAGACATTTATTCGAACGCATGCGGATGTTTCAAAAAACCATTATGCCCACCTGAGTATTGAAGATAATGGCTGCGGAATACCTGAACACCAGATTGAGCACCTGTTTGAACCCTTTTTCACCACCAAGGAACAGGGCAAAGGCACCGGGCTGGGCCTATCCATGGTTTTTGGC
>JAUZQH010000006.1 GCA_030951065.1 Mariprofundus sp.
TGATCTGAATGGCTCACCCATCCTGTTGCACTTACAGGACGGGTGAGCTTAACAGGTCGATTATTTCACAGTAACGTGAATAGTTTTGCACCAGTCCTTGCCATAGGAAATATGGTGTCCATCGGCAAACTGTAAAGTGAGGCTATGTGGCCCTGATGTCAGCTTGAGCTCTGTCTCTTTCTGGCCTTTGCCGAAATGCATATGGGTGGCGTCCTTGGCAACGACTTCACCCTGTTTCACGCAGTCGCCATCCACGATAATATGAAAATGGCCCGTGCCTTCGACCGGATTGCCGGCCTTGTGTACCTTCATGCCTTCGACCTTCATTTCCACTTTAAATGTATGATCAAGTGTTGCACCGTCTTTCGGTGTCTCGAATGATACGCCATGCTCATGGCCTTCATGGGCATATGCCGAACCAGCCATGGCCAGTGATCCTGCCAGTACGGCTATTTGGATATATTTCATAGATTACCTCTCGTTTCAATCTTCACGGATTTCATGACATGTATGAACGTGCTGAACAGAACGCTAGAGGTGTTTATTAAAATATAAACCGGAGAGGAAATGCAGATTAGTGGTAAATACGTGCGGGGCGGGCGCATGGTTGGAGGCAGGGGCGAGAATCGAACTCGCGAATAAAGGATTTGCAATCCTCCGCCGTACCACTGAGCCACCCTGCCGTAACCATGCTTGCCTGAAAAAAAAGGGGCCACGAGGACCCCTTTGATTTGTCTGGAGCGGGTAACCGGGCTCGAACCGGTGACCTCGACCTTGGCAAGGTCGCGCTCTACCAACTGAGCTATACCCGCGAACGACGCGAATAATGCCGAGAGAATGTGGCCTGTCAAGCCTCATCGAAGGCATGACAAGTCTCAGGCTTGTGGCATCATATGCATTGTCCATTTTATATAAAATAAATATATATGATTCACGGGGGAAATATTTTGACCGACGAACAGCAGCGTAAAATTTATATCCTTGATACCAATGTGATTATTCATGATCCCAGTTCATTGCAACGATTTGATGAGCACGATGTGATTCTTCCCATTGTGGTGCTTGAAGAGATGGATAAGGTAAAAAAGGGGTTTGATGAACTGGCTCGCAATGTGCGTGAGGCATCCCGGCAACTCGATGAGTTGAGTATGGAATGCGATGATCTGTCGAAAGGATGCCCGTTGCCCGGCGGCGGCAGGCTGTTTTTTGAACTGAATCACCGTTCACTGGAAATTTTACCCGATGCCCTGGCCAATGGCAGTGGCGATAATCGGATTATCGCCGTTTCGTTGTCGGTACAGCAGGAACACCCTGATCGTCAGGTTATTCTGGTTTCCAAAGATATTAATCTGCGTATCAAGGCGCGTGCGCTGGGTTTGAAGACGGAAGATTATCGCTCCGATCGCGTGGTCAGCGATTTGTCTGTGCTGCCGAGCGGCAAGGTGCGTCTGGATCATGCCACATGGGAAACCATGGCGATGGGTATGGATGTGCCGGAGCATGATCACGGCAATCATTTTGTGGTGACGTGGCCGGATGAAATGGAGCTGCCTTTCATGAATTCATTCGTTATCCTGCCGGGAGAGCGGGAGGTGGCGATGCGCTGCACTGCAATTGATGAGCAGCGCAGGGTGCATTTACAGGATATCATTTCCTATCGGCATGAGCGTCATGCATTATGGGGTATCCAGGCGCGTAATCTGGAACAGAATATGGCCATGAATCTGCTCATGGATGCTGGTCTGGACCTGGTGGCCATGATGGGCCAGGCAGGCTCCGGAAAAACGCTGCTGGCATTGGCAGCCGGACTGCATCAGACGCTGGATATGGGGTTGTACGAAAAGATACTGGTCACCCGTGCGACTGTCCCGATGGGGCAGGATATCGGGTTTTTGCCCGGTAGCGAGCGTGAAAAACTGGAACCGTGGATGGGGGCGATTACCGATAATCTGTCGATTCTTCTGGGTGATGAAGCACAGAATATTTCAGATATTCTCGGCCAGAACCGCATTGAGATCGCAGCGCTATCCTATGCGCGCGGTCGCACATTCACCAAAACATGGCTGATACTCGATGAGGCCCAGAACCTGACACCGCATCAGATGAAAACACTGGTCACCCGCATGGGCGAGGATTCGAAACTGATCATCCTCGGTAATAATGCCCAGATCGATACACCTTATCTGACAGCTCATACCAATGGATTGACACAGGCTGTATCTGCTTTCGCCGGATGGGAACACGGTGGTCATATTGCGCTGAAAGCCAGCGAGCGCTCGAGGTTGGCGGCCAAGGCAGTTGATGTTCTATAATACTAAGGAGATGCTGATTAAAGGCATCCTGCCTGTAATCAGTCCGCAAATGCAAAAATGCGATTTTGTATTTGCTTACAAATCAATCACTTACGTGTTTGATTTGGCAGCCCGTCCGTGGGCTGCACGGAAGCACTGATTTAATCAGCGCTTCCCTAACAACTAACGTTTACCCTGTGCATATTCGGGTTGAAGCCCTTCAGGTAAAAAAACAGCTGTTGCCAGCTTGTCAGCGAATAAAAAAAGAGCCCCTGAATAACAGGGGCTCTTTAGTGCTTCTATTATGACTGTTCTGAAAAAGCCAGGGTTTTTAGCCGAATAACCGGAAGTGTGCGGATGAAGCCATCAGCAACAACATTGGAATGGACAGAATGGTGTTGGTGCGTGATGCAATCAGAGCACGTTTGCCAACTGATGCCTTTTCTTCAGCAGTGGCTTCAACAATACCCAGAACCTTCTTTTGTGCTGGCCAGATGATGAACCAGACATTGAACCACATGATGATACCGAACAGGCCGCCAATGCGGATGTCCCAGCCGGCAGCGCCGGAATTCATCAGATCCATGTACAGCATGATGCCGAAGATCAGAGTGAGCATTGCGCCCCAACGGAACCACCACAATACGCGGCGAACAATGCTGTTTTCCTTGAACAGGTCAGCCTTGGTTTCAGCGGAAACGCCACCCAGTGAAGGGACCTGACAGAAGTTCAGATAGTATAACAGGCCAATCCAGGTGATGCCGGCCAGAAAATGCCCCCAGCGAGCCAGTTCGTGTACGGTTGGCATGTTGCCGTTTGAGGCACCGATACCGATAAACACCGCTGCCAGCACAAAGCCTGTAATCAGTGCGAGTTTATGGTCTGTAAAGATTTTCATGATTTTTATATCTCCATTTGAGGGTTTCTTCAACCCTGTTTTGATTTGGGCAGAATATTACTTGAATATAACACGCGGGTAATCGACATGCAAATTGTGGTTTTTTCCAGATCTGATTTTATTCAGTTGAGCAGACCAGTTCTTCTTCAACTTTACCGGATTCGATCTCATCGATAATTTTCTGGTAGTGTTCGTTTACCGGGCAACCGCAGCTATGCTGGTTGGTTGCATGCAGACGAGCCTGTTCGATGTGCCACTGTGCAACTTTCAAATGCTGATCAACGTTCATAATACTGTCCTCTTGGTTTAAAATTCGATCGCGGGAATGATTTAAGACGGTCGACAAGCTAGCAGCAGACGCTAAAAAATAAAATGCACAGTCAATGGTTTTTGCATATGCATACCAGTGTAGTGTTAGATCCAGACACCTGTTTTTCTGGGCTCTGTTCATGCTAATGTGCGGGCCAAGGTTTTACGGTTGTATTTTCCTGCTTGCAGTTGTTCCTGATATGGAATACCAATGGCGAATCAGCCAGAGTGATCCGCTTGTTAGGAGGTAAAATGACTGAGCAGCAGAAACTGAAATGGCAGCCGGGCAGGAGGGATTTATTGTTTTTTGGCATTATTGCCATCGTTGTCCTGACACTGGTACTGGGTTCGAGCGAACGTAAAACCAAACCTGTTCCGGACGATGAGGCGCACCGTACCGCAACCAGCAGAGATGCATGCATGACATGTCATGGCAGTGATGGTGTTTCTCCACAGCCGAAAGGGCATATTAAAGGCGGTCAGTGCTTCCAGTGTCATCAACAACCAAAACACTGGGCAGGAACACGGTGAAACGTATTGGTATAAGCGTCAAGCCGAATGATGCCCGTGCCTTTGCCTTGCTGTGCGATTTGCATGGCTGGCTGGTTGAGAAAGGTCTTGCCGTATTCGTTGACCGGAGCCTGTCGGCTGATGCCCGCTGCCCCGTTCGCTGTGAACAGTTAACGGTTGCCGAAATGCCCGACGGAGTCGATCTGATGATCGTGCTGGGTGGTGATGGCACACTGCTGCATACGGCGCGCTATTTTATTGGTTCCGATACACCGATACTCGGCATTAATCTGGGCCGCGTTGGCTTTCTCACCGATGCGCCGGTTGATAATATGTTTGAAGTTGTTGAACAGATTCTGGCGGGCCATCTGGAAACTACACGGCATTTTTCACTAAGTGTCGAAGTAAGACGTCATGGACAGAATGTGGCTGAGGGCAGTGCCATGAATGATGTCGTGCTGGAACGTAGTGCGGTGCCGCGCATGATCGGCTTTGAGATGACGGTGCAGGATCACTTTGTATTCCGCATGCGTGGCGATGGTCTGATTCTGGCGACACCTGCAGGTTCTACCGCTTATGCCCTGTCATCGGGCGGGCCGATTGTGCATCCATCTGTTAATGCCATTAGTGTTGTGCCTGTTTGTCCTCATTCGCTGTCCAACCGCCCGATTGTACTGCCTGCTGACGCAGTCATTGAACTGAAACTGGTAGAGTCCCGTTTTGGTGCAGCTTTGAATCTGGATGGCGAAGAGTTGTTGCAATTACAGCAGGGTGATCATGTGATTGTGCGGAAAAACGGCGTTATTTCACTGGTTTATTTACCGGGCAGAAACTATTTCGATGTACTTAGAAGCAAGTTGCACTGGGCCGGGCAGCTTGAAGTCGATTGATTGAAGCGCCCCGGATAAAACAAGAAATGATGAAAAAGAACTGATGCTGGTTTCACTTACTGTTAAACAATTTGCTCTTATCGAACAGGTTCATCTTGAATTTGATGCCGGTATGACCGTTTTTACCGGTGAAACCGGAGCAGGGAAATCCATGCTTTGTGGCGCGCTGGCGGCCGTGTTTGGTGCTCGTGCCCGTGCTGACTGGGTGCGTCACGGTGCAAAAAAAGCCGAAGTCACGGCGGTTTGGGAAGGGGTTGATATGCGTATCGATGCCTTGCTTGAAGCTGGTGATGTCGAGTGTGAGGAGACATTGATTCTAAGGCGGACCATCACCAGCGACGGGCGCTCCCGTTCCTATGTCAATGGTGTTCCGGTCACTCTGAAAATGTTGCAACAGATCGGTGAAATATGTCTGGATATGCATGGTCAGCATGAGCATCAGGCGCTGATGCAGCCACTGGTGCAGCAGCAGTTGCTGGATGCATCCGTGCCCGGAGTTCTGTTGCATGATGTCAGAACCTCCTTTGAGGCATGGCAGGAATATCGATCCCGTTTGCAGTCACTGCATCATGAACGCGGAGAAACCGAGCAGCAGGCCATGTGGATGCGTGATGAACTGGCCAGGCTTGAAGAACTGGATATTTCTGAAGGTCTGGGTGATGTGTTGCAGAGTGAAGTGAATAGTGGACGGCATCATGCCCAGGTTCGGCAAGCGGCATCCGAAGCGCTGGCATTGCTTGATGAAACAGAACCATCGTTGCGTGATATTCTGGCGCGAGCGATTCATGCAATAGAGACGGCTGAAGATTTTCATGAGGGCTTACGCCGTAGTCGGCAGTTGCTTGATCAGATGGATGTGTTGCTTGGGGAGGTCACACCGGAATTATGCGGTGTGCTGGATCATGCATTTGATGAAGTGGCATTGCAGCAATCAGAGCAGCGATTGATGGCCTTGCATGAAGCCATGCGCCGGCATGATTGTGATGAAAATGGTTTGCTGACGCTGATGCATGAATGGCGTGAACGACTGGCTACGCTTGATACAGCCAACTGGGATGAGGCCTCATTAACACGGCTGCTGGAAGAGGCCCGGTATTGTTACTGCAAACACGCTGCTGCGTTGCATGAAGCGCGAAAACAGAGCGGTGAAAAACTGGTCGGGCAATTACGCCCGTTTCTGGATCGCCTGGCACTGGCGGGTATGCAGGTATGTTTCGAGGTGCTGACTGAAAAAAATGAATCCGACTGGGGCCCGGGCGGCTGGGATCGGGTCGGTATAAAAATCATGTCCAATCCGGGTGAGCCGTGGCGTGATTTGGCTGCTGTCGCATCCGGTGGGGAACTCTCACGTCTTGTGCTGGCATTCAAAGGTTGCGGCGCATTGACCGGAATGCCGCATATCGCTGTGTTTGATGAAGTGGATACCGGCATTGGTGGCGAGACGGCCTGGTGCGTGGGTGAGCTGCTGGCCCAGATGGGCAGGGATCGGCAAGTGCTGGTAATTTCACATCTTCCGCAGGTGGCATCGTGTGCAGATCACCAGATAGTGATTAGCAAAAGCGAAAAAGAGGGGCGGACTATTACAGGTCTGGAGCCGGTCGAAGGTCAATTGCGGCAAGCTGAGATCGCCCGTATGCTGGGAGGGGCCGGGGCATCGTTTCAACATGCGCAGGATATGCTGATTCGCGGTCGGGGTGCTGCGTTGTTATGAGACCTTTGACATGAGTCATCAAATTTGTATTCGTAGCGCAGTCGTGGATGATGTGGAAACAATTTATCAGTTGCTGAAGCCATTCGTGAAAAACAGTATTACTTTACAGCGGGATCGGGATAACATCTTTCAGCATTTGCAGGAATTCCTGGTTGCTGAATACGACGGAGCATTGGCAGGTGTGGTCTGTGCGCATATTTATGGCAAGAATCTGGCAGAAGTACGCTCACTGGTGGTTGACCCTGACTGTCAAAACCACGGTGTTGGCCGTTTACTGGTTGAAGGTTGTGAGCACTGGCTGGCAGATATGGGTGTAAGCAAGGTGTTTGCCCTGACTTATGTGACTGATTTCTTCATTAAACTGGGTTACCGAACCGTATCAAAAGAGAGTCTGCCGCACAAAATATGGACTGTTTGTGTGCACTGCTCCCGCTTTGCCGATTGTGATGAGGTGGCCGTTGAAAAGCAGCTCTTTGATACCTTATCCAACCCATGAGCATGATTCCCATGATAGAGATCAAAAAAATCTGACCTTGCTATCCCGATTGTCGCGGGCATCAGCGTTTCCTTATGGAGTCGCTGATGTGTCAGCGCTTTCGCACAGCCTATGAACGGCAGCGCCGCCGACAATTGAGCGGCATGGTACCGCGAATTAGGGCCTGTTCACACTAATTTTGGCCGTAGCGAAATAGCCATTTTTGTTGCGCTGCAAGGCATTTCGAGCGCAATGTGCTGTATGCACATCAGCGAGAAATAACGTAGCAGCGTGCAAAAATGGCATTTCCCGCAAGGCTGCGCCCCAAATGAGGCCATTCAGCGTTGTCATTTATTTGGATTCACCAAACTTCACTCCTCGCGCCTAAACTGGCCTCATTTGGGACAGCAGCGCTTCGATCAAACACGTGTGAACAGAGTATCTAATCAGGTACGGAGTACTTGATTTCATGCCTTTCGGCCATCTGGATGAGCATCCCCATATGATGGACAGAACAACTACGATTTCAGACTCATTTCATATTGGAAAAGACTGATATTTGCATTGACAGGGTTAATGTGCTATATAATCCTTTCTAGGCTTTGGGATAATTTATTATGGGATGGGTGATGGTTGGTCGTTTACTAAAACTAAAAATATTGTTTGTGGCCGTTTTTTTGCCGATTGTGGTGCATGCGGCGAACCCTGCTGTTTTGTTTGTGGTGGATTCGTCCGGGAGTATGTGGGGCCGGATTGAGGGTACGGAAAAGGTTTATCTGGTCAGGGATGCCTTGGTTAAATTCATTTCCGGGTTTCCCCAGGATACTGAAATTGGTTTGATCGCCTATGGGCACAAACTAAAGGGCAATTGCAATGGTTCTGAACTGCTTGCCCCAATCGGTTCACCACGCGATTTGATTATGAACAGGGTTTCTTCCTTTACGCCAAAGGGAAAGGCGCCAATCGGTCTTTCTGTTGATTCTGCAATCAGGCAGATTAAGCAAAGGGGTGGCGGTGGAACGATTATCCTTCTCAGTGACGGGGGGGACAGTTGCAAGGGAGATCCATGCAGGTCTGCATTGTCAGCCGGCAAAGATATTCGTATCCATGTACTTGGTCTGGGCCTGAAAACGCGGGATATTCCCAGATTGAGTTGCATTGCCAAAAATGGCGGTGGAAAACTCTTCACTGTTAATAGTAAAGCCTCGCTTTCTGCTTCTTTAGCCGCGTTAAAAAAGGAAATTTCCAGCGCTCACCTGGATCAACAGCATTCCGAGCCGGATACTGAAAAAAATGCTGCTGTTGAAGAAAGTGGCGGAGCTATCACCCCGGATTCACAAGAGCATATTCAATCCGGCTCTGTTGTTGCTGAACCGGAGTCAGTAGAGCAAAAAACTGCGGATCAGAAGTTGTTAACAGAGAAGGAAGTCTCAGAGAAAGCAGCGGCAGAGAAAGCAGCAGCAGAGAAAGCAGCAGCAGAGAAAGCCGCGGCAGAGAAAGCCGCGGCAGAGAAAGCGGCAGCAGAGAAAGCAGCAGCAGAGAAAGCAGCAGCAGAGAAAGTAGCAGCAGAGAAAGCAGCAGCAGAGAAGGCCGAATCAGAGAAGGCAGCAGCAGAGAAAGCAGCGGCAGAGAAAGCAGCAGAGAAAGCAGCAGAGAAAGC
>JAUZQH010000060.1 GCA_030951065.1 Mariprofundus sp.
GACAATGAACTTTGCAGATCGTGACGGCGTAATTTGGTTCGATGGCGAGATGGTGGACTGGCGTGAGGCAAAAGTGCATGTACTGACGCATACGCTGCATTACGGCATGGGCGTTTTTGAAGGTGTGCGCGCCTACCATGCTGATCAGGGCACTGCTATTTTTCGTTTGCAGGCACATACGGATCGCCTGTTCCGTTCGGCCAAAATTATGAATATGAGCATGCCTTTTTCCAAAGACGAACTGAACCAGGCGCAGCTTGCCGCCGTGCGCGAAAACGGACTGGATTCGGCCTATCTGCGACCCATGGTGTTTTACGGTTCCGAAGGCATGGGGCTGCGTGCCGATAATCTGAAGACCCATGTCATTGTGGCTGCATGGAACTGGGGCGCATATCTGGGTCAGGATGCACTGGAAAACGGCATTCGCATTCGCACCTCTTCGTTCACCCGACACCATGTCAATATCGCCATGTGCAAGGCCAAGGCGAATGGTAATTATATCAACTCCATGCTGGCCCTCTCCGATGCCCAGCGCGACGGCTATGATGAAGCGCTGCTGCTTGATGTAGACGGATTTGTGGCCGAAGGCAGCGGTGAAAACTTCTTCATGGTTTATAACGGCGTCATTTATACACCGGAGTTGACCAGTGCGCTCGATGGCATCACACGTGCCACAGTCATTCAACTGGCTACGGAAGCCGGTTATGAAGTACGGGAAAAACGCATCACACGCGATGAAGTTTATGTCGCCGATGAAGCGTTTTTTACCGGCACAGCGGCTGAAGTGACGCCGATCCGGGAGCTGGATGGCCGGACTATCGGCTGCGGTTCACGCGGACCGGTCACTGAAGTGCTGCAGAAGAAATATTTTGATGTCGTACATGGCCGCAGCACCCCTCATGAGGACTGGCTGGCATACGTCTAGGAGTCTGTCGGACTTATGAGAAATCTACTGTGCGTTAGGGATAACGGCCCAAAACATCCTGATTTATCGTTGCATAGTTACCACTATGCGCCTCAAAATCATGCTATTTTTGACTCGTTCCCCCACCTGCTCGCTACGATCACCCTAAGCCCGACAGACTCCTAGCTCACAACACCTGAACAGCCCAAGGCCCGCCGGATGCGGGCCTTTTTCTTGCATCAGTCTTCGGGACTGAGCGCAAACATCAGGACTTGGAGAAATCCGTGATATCGGCAAATGTTCAGGTTAGCGTGCGCGCCACTCATTCGCCAAGGAGATCACATGACTGTACGTACCCGCTTTGCCCCGTCACCAACCGGCATGCTGCATATTGGTGGTGCCCGCACGGCACTGTTCGCATGGCTTTATGCCCGCCACCATGGCGGCCAGTTTGTGTTGCGCATCGAGGATACGGACAGGGAACGCTCAACCGATGAAGCCACCCGGGTTATCCTGGATGGACTGAACTGGCTGGGGCTGGACTGGGATGAAGAACCGGTATTTCAGGCATCGCGCCAGGCCGAGCATGTCCGGGCCGTCGAACAGCTGAAGGAAAAAGGCCATGCCTACCGCTGCTACTGCAGCAAGGATGAGCTCGACCAGATGCGCGAAACCCAGCGTACCGCCGGCAAAAAGCCGATGTACGATGGTCGTTGCCGTCACCGTTCGGATCAACCCGACGATCAGCCTTATGTGATTCGCTTTCGCTCTCCCGATGAGGGTGAAACCATCGTCAATGACCTGGTGCTTGGACCGGTCAGCTTCCCCAATGCCGAACTCGATGATCTGATTCTGCTGCGCACCGACGGCACCCCCACCTACAATCTGGCCGTAGTCGTTGATGATGCCGCCATGGGCATCACGCATGTGGTGCGCGGATCGGATCACCTGAATAATACACCGCGCCAGATTCAGCTTTATCAGGCCCTCGGACTACCCATACCTCAGTTTGCTCATATCCCGCTGATTCATGGGCCGGATGGTGCCAAGATGTCCAAACGCCATGGCGCTGTGGCGATTACAGACTATCGCGAGCAGGGATATTTGCCGGATGCGATGAATAATTATCTGGCCAGACTCGGCTGGTCGCATGGTGATGAAGAAGTTTTTTCCCGTGAACAGTTAATTGAATTATTCGATCTGTCACAGGTCGGCAAGGCAGCGGCCCGTTTCGACCAGCAAAAACTGGACTGGTTAAATGGCCACTACTTGCGTCAGGCCGATCCGGCTGATCTGGTCGATGAAGTAACACGCCTGATGGGCGTGGATGTGTCTTCCGGCCCTGATCTGGCCGCTGTGATTGCATCTCTGCAGGAACGTTCGAAGAATCTCGTTGATCTGGCAGAAGGCGCGCGTTTCTTTTATCAGGCACCAGCGGAATATCAGGAAAAAGCCGTCAAAAAGAATTTCAGGGATACAACCTGGCCCCTGCTTGAGCAATTCATCACCGGTATCGAAGCCATTGACGTGTTTTCAGGCGAGGCGGCTCATAGCCTGATCAGCAGTATTTGCGAAGCTGAAGGCGTAGGCATGGGCAAACTCGCCCAGCCTGTACGAATTTTGATATCAGGCGGCCCTGTCTCACCTCCGATTGATCTGACGCTCGGACTGTTGGGGAAAGATGAAACGCTCCAACGACTCAAGAGCGGCATGGCTGCTTTACGCCAATAAGGCTGACAATCAGCTGTGCCTCCCGGTTTTTATTGAGAAAACGCCCCTTCAATATCCGCCAGAGCCGGGAACCACTCAATCAGCCAGCCGGAAACCATGCTGAAGCTGCCAAGAAAAATCAGCAGGCCTACCAGTATCAGCAACACGCCTGAAATCTTTTCGACCACCTCAAAGTGCCCCTTGAAACGCTTCGACCAGCGCAGGAAACTGTCGGTTGCCAAAGCGGCCAACAGGAAGGGAATACCCAGTCCGAGTGAATAGGTCGCCAGCAACAGAATACCGCGCATCATTTCAGCCTGGGCACCGGCAACAGCCAGTATCGCACCGAGAATAGGTCCAATGCATGGTGTCCAGCCAAAGGCAAACGCAGCACCCAACACCAGCGCACCTATGCCATGTTTGGCATTCACACCTCCGGTATCAAAGCGTGCTTCCATCATCAGAAACGGAATGCGAATAATACCCGTGTAATGCAGACCAAAAACAATAATGATAGCACCGGCGACTTTGCCCAATATCTCCATGTGCGTCAGCATCCACTGACCGAGCAACGATGCCGATGCGCCCAGCGCGATAAAGACAAGACTGAATCCGGCGATAAACCACAATGATTGCCCTACCGCATGCCTGCGTACGGCAACCGATGGTTCACCATTGTGCTGGCGCAGTTCGTTCACAGAGACGCCGGATATATAGGACAGATAAGCTGGCACCAGTGGCAACACGCAAGGCGACAGAAAAGATAATAATCCTGCGATTAATGCGCCAACAAATGTAACTTCAATCATATTTACTCCAATTCATTGCATCTGTTTCCAGGGAAACACCTTAGTCTGATCAACCGACATGCGCTTACGCTGTCGTTGTATTGATTACGTTATGATTAATCCAGTTTGCATAATCTTCCGTAGCATCAAACTCAGCCCAGAGGATTTCCGGCAATTCATAAGGATGGTGTTGTTTCAACCAGCTTATCACATCATCCCTGCATGCAGGCCCGGTTTTGATACTGAGGTAATACTCTTCTGCCTGTTCTACTTTTCCCTTCCAGCGGTAGGTGGACAGCCCCGGGCCACTGGTATGCACGCAGCCTGCCATACCACCATCAATCAAGCCGGATGCAATGCTTTTCGCTTCGGAAATCGAACTGACAGAAGTTTGAATAAGACAAATTTTCTGCATGCGGCATGGTAGCGTGTTTGTTTTCAATCGGAAGCGTTTGCACGTCAACCGGACAGCGCCGGCACTATTGTGCCGCTGCCGGATGCCTGTTAGAAATGAGTCTGGGAGAAAATCATGTCAGAAACAATTACCAGCATCCTTGAAGAAACACGCATTTTCGAACCGCAACAGAATCAGCAGGCGAATATTGCTTCGCTGGATGATTACCATGCCTTGCGCGGACAATTCTCGGCAGATTTTGATGCAACATGGAGAGACCTGGCCAAAGAACATCTGGACTGGCATCAATCATTCACCCGGGTGTTGAATCGGGAAAAAGCGCCTTTCTTTCGCTGGTTTGAAGATGGCATGCTGAACCTGTCTGAAAATTGCCTCGACCGGCATGTGGCAGCCGGATCAGGGGAACGCACCGCAATTATCTGGGAAGGTGAAGCTGGAGAAGTTCGCCGCATCAGCTACGCAGCACTACTGGCTGATGTCTGTCGAGCCGCCAATGCCATGAAAGAACTCGGTATCGAATCGGGAGACCGGGTGGTGATCTATATGCCGATGATTCCCGAAGCCGCCATTGCCATGCTGGCTTGTACACGTATCGGTGCCATTCACTCGGTCGTATTCGGTGCTTTTTCAGCCACTGCACTGCATGACAGAATTCAGGATGCAGAAGCGAAACTGGTAATTACCGCCGATGGAGGTGGTCGGCGGGGCAGCACCCATGCACTGAAACCAAAAGTGGATGAGGCTTTGAACACCGGTTGCTCCAGCATCCGACATGTCATGGTCGTGCGCCATGCGGGTAATGAGATCGGTTGGATCAGCGGTCGTGATATCGACTGGCATGATGCCCTGAAGATGCAAGCTGACCACTGCGAAGCGCTGTCGGTGGACTCGGAACACCCGCTGTTTATTCTCTACACATCGGGTTCCACCGGCAAACCCAAAGGGATTTTACACAGTACGGCAGGCTATCTGCTGTGGGCCAGACTGACCATGCGCTGGGTATTCGATTTCCAGCCCGATTCCGATGTATTCTGGTGTACGGCGGATGTCGGCTGGATTACCGGCCACACCTATTCAGTGTACGGGCCGCTGGCCTGTGGCGGCACCACACTGATGTATGAAGGTGTACCAACCTATCCCGATCCGGGTCGGTTATGGAAAATATGTGCTGATCATGGCGTCACCGTGTTTTACACCGCCCCCACCGCTATTCGTGCCCTGATCAAGGCCGGCGATGAATGGCCAAACAAACATGACCTGTCAAAGTTACGTGTACTGGGCACAGTAGGTGAACCGATCAATCCGGAAGCGTGGATGTGGTATCACAATGTGATCGGCAAAGGGCGCTGCCCGATTGTCGATACCTGGTGGCAGACTGAAACCGGTGGTCACATGATTTCACCTTTACCCTTTGCCACCCCCACTACGCCGGGTTCGGCCACATTGCCCCTGCCCGGTATTGATGCTGCCGTGGTAGATGAACAGGGGAAACCGGTCACCGAAGGCGGCGGCTTGCTGGTGATTCGTCAGCCGTGGCCTTCCATGCTGCGCGGTATATGGGGAGATAAAAAGCGTTATATCGATACCTACTGGAAAAAATTCGACAACCGTTATTATTTCGCCGGCGATGGTGCCCGACGCGATAAGCATGGCTATTTCTGGATTATGGGGCGTGTGGATGATGTGCTGAATGTCTCCGGCCACCGGCTCGGCACCATGGAAATTGAATCAGCGCTGGTATCGCATGATAGCGTTGCCGAAGCTGCCGTGGTCGGTCGCCCCGATGACATCAAGGGCGAAGCCGTGTGCGCCTTCGTGGTGCTCAAGTCCGAACATACTGAATCACTGGCCGATGAGCTCCGCGCCCATGTCTGCCAGGAGATTGGCGCTATTGCCAAACCCGATGACATTCGTATTGCCGAGAGCCTGCCGAAAACCCGTTCCGGAAAAATTATGCGGCGTTTACTCAGAGATATCGCAGCCGGTCGCGATATCACTTCCGACACCTCCACGCTGGAAGACCCGTCAGTCGTTCAACGACTCCGGCGACCCGCTCAGTCGTCAAAATAGACCATGCTGCGCCCATAGTTTGGAGTTTACCTGAAACGGAAACACATCTTCCATCATCCGGTCGGCATTTTCCCGTCTGCCGCCCGATGGTATCTGGCTGCTATCGCTGTCCTTTCCCTGCTATGCATTGCCATGCAATTGTCTATCCAGACTTATGCGCAAAAGCAGGCAAAAGAACTGATTCGTGCATGGGGTGAGCGCGCGAATGTACATATCGACGATGTGCGTTATCACCTGCTGCGTAACGGCCTTGTTCTCCAGGGTATCCGGATAGAACGGGGCAGCGACAAAATAACCATCAAACACATCCTTGTCCGGGCCAACCCGAAACTGCTGACCAGCAGTACACCGCGTATCGGAACGATGGACATCTCGGGCATTGATGCTGAATTCACTTATGCAGATAACTATATATGGCAACAGGATCGCGGTCTGAAACAGATTTGGCAGGCAACACCATCGCTCACCGTACATGACGGACAAATAAAACTGTATCTGAAAGGAAAAAGTTTTCCTCCAGTTGAGTTGCGCGGATTATCATTACAGCAACAACTTCAACCCTCCGGTCGCATCGTTACCGCTTCGGCCAAATTGTTGCAGGGCAGCATAAACGGGCAATGGCATATGCCCGCTGATGCACAACAGGATGAAGGCTGGCAATCGAACGGGGTAATCAAGTGGCATGCACTGGATGCCGGTCAGCTGATGGCTTCGCTGGCGCTAAAACATATCGAGGGACATCTCAATGGCGGGCTGACGTGGGAAATAACAACCGGTGAGACGGAAAAACAATCGTTAAGCGTACTGGGGGAAATACGGCTCAATACAGTCTCTGACCGCGAGACATCCAACACACACAGTTTACAATTCAAGGCCACAAATACTGATGATTTCTGGAAAATGGATATTGATGCTGTTGCCTGGCCACTCGATCCATGGTCGGATACTTTACCCGGGATTGGCGGACGTCAGCTGGTTTCAGCACAACTGGACAGCACAAGCCAGTGGAAAGGACGCCCCGGCCACTGGAAAATCAGCAGTGCTAAAGGATTGCTGCAGGATGTGATCTACGCTCGTCCTGACGGCAACCGGAAAGACAACAAACAGTCTGCCTGGTACTGGAGTCAAATCAATTACGCCAAAGCCAATATAGATACGAAAAAAAACCGGCTCCATGTCTCCGACATTGATGTGCTCGACTCCAGACTGATGCTAAATGCAGGAAAAGTGGATACAGCCATGCAGGCAGATACGGATGATGCCACAGACACCTACCCCTCACCCGGCCTTCCGGAAGAAGCCGTGGCATGGAACATCAACGCAGAACACATCAATATTCACAACATGATGTTGGCGCTGGCCATGCCTCAGGGAAAAGTAACGCTCGAAGCCCTGGACGGTAAGGCACAATGCCCGAAAGGCAAGCCTTTGAGTTTCAAACTACACACGGTAGCAGAAGAAACGTCGATAGCCCCGCATAAAAGTAGCACCGCCATTCCGCAATGGCGCCTGCGCGGAAGCGCTGAAAAAAACAAACACGGCGAATTCACCTCGGCAAGCGTTAACGTGGTGGGTACGCATATTCCGGTTGCCCGTCTGCGCCCGGTTCTGCCCCTGCAGGATGATATAAGCAGCCCGGTAAAACTGAGTGGCGATAGTGAATTCAAAGCGAAAATAACGGTAACGCAGGGTTTATGGCAGATGCAGGGCAAAGCTGCTATCCGAAATTTCAATCTGTCGCATGGCGGAGATTCGTGGTTTGCAGAACAGCTTCATTTACGATTTGGACCCGTCGGCATGGGCCTGGATACACAGAAAATCACAAGCATTAAAAGCCAGGACTGGCAATACACGGCAGCACTGCATCCGTTGCCGCCACAGATGCCTGGCAACACCCAGCCCGAAGCTACCGAAACAGGCAGTCCTTCATGGTGGATAACAACACTGCGCAATAATAATATCGAAATCAGCCATCTTGATTTTGAAAACGGAAAAATCAGTGTCGGGCAACAACAGCGCATCTGGGCTGACGAGGTGGAATTCAAAGTCGATTCGATCAAAACCGATCACTGGTCAGACATTTCAATCAAAGGAAAAGCCGGTGGTGGCGATTTCCGCCTCAATGGAAAATGGGAGGCATTGTCTGATAAGCAGCGTTTTCTGGGCAAGGCTGTACTATCGCAGGCTACGCCGTTTTTCCTGCATAACTGGATGACCGCCTCCGGCATGCCACGATTGATCCAGGGGCGTTTATCAGCCGAACTGAACATTACTGACGGACATGAGCCGGACAGTTATCAAGGCAATGTGACAATTCAGTTGATTCAAGGTCGGACAGAAGCAGGGACTTTTCCATCCGATCCGATGCTGGCCCGAACCGGATACGATACATCCGAGTTATTGCAGCGACTGGATAATAATACAGGCGTCATCATGCTGAAATATGACCTGGCCGGACAATGGACAACGCAACCGCTGAATCTGGAGCGCCTTGGTTTAGCCATGCAGGAAGCAATGCATCAGGCAGCTCAGTCTGCGACCATAGGCACGGATAAACCCGAGCCGGCTAAAACAACCACCGAAGCACGCATTCGTCTACATGATCGCGAACGATTGTCCCAGAATGAGCGTATACGTCTGTTCAATGTCGTGCGCAACATGCGCCGACACCCTGATGCGATTGTTGAACTCAGGGCCAGGTGGACAGGCAAGGAAGACAGTGAAGAACGCGATGCTGAAATTCAGCGAATCAGGCGAACCCAGCAACTGATCGAACGTTATATGGTATATCGTAAAATCAGCAGCCGGCGTATTTTTCCGGTATGGCCAACCATTGAGGATCAGTCTGATGAAACCGGATCCATTCAGGTGATAATAAGGATTCCCTCCTCATCAATAAAGGCCCGGGTCAGGAAATCTCGGCATTAGCATTAATCTTGGCTGTGATGAACTGGGAGTGGTGCAGCCCCATTAAATCCGCCATGCGTCGAATTAACTGTTCCTCATAGGGGTCGACGAAACCGTCTGCCAGAGCCACCGCCCATAAATCACTGAGAATACCAATACGCTCCTGAGTGGAAAAACCTTTTACCACCACCGAGGTGAACTGGTGGAGATCCAGTGCCTGCTCCACTTCCTGCAAGGCATTTTCAATCAAATCATGGATTTCCGCCTGATCCAGGCTAAACCGCTTGTCCAGTGCCAGAATAATTTCGCTGCGCTCAGCTGATTGCAGATGCCCGTCCATACGCATCACTTCCACCATCAACGCTGCTACAGCCAGTGATATATCATGCTTTTTCTTTTCCTGCGGACTGGCTGCCGCCTGTTTCCACATCTGTTTCAGTTTATTGATCATACCTCAAGCATAGTGGTCGCTGTCCGCTTGGCAATGTAAGCTATCGGGATGGCATCGCCGACTTTTCACGGAAGCTCGCCCGTTCAGGTTTATATCGGCCCGGAACTGGCCCGATACGGTTTTGGCCAGGGTCACCCGTTCGGGCCGGACAG
>JAUZQH010000061.1 GCA_030951065.1 Mariprofundus sp.
GCATTAATGTATAATAGTGGCGTTTAAAGCCACTCAGAAGGAATAAATGAACCAGAAAAGCGTTACCCAGCAGCAGGTTAACCAGGTTGATATATAACAGTGCTGCCGGATAGATCGCATCAAACATGGCTGTCTGGGTAACCAGCCAAATCACAAACAGTAACACCAGGAACGGCATCACCAGCACGCTGAGAATGGTTCCACCGATAAAGAACTGGAAACCCCAGAACCCGACATGCCCAAGCGTTTTATAGAAACGAAGCGGCCTGCGCATATGCACAAGATAGGTCTGCATATACCCTTTCAGCCAGCGTGAACGTTGCCTGATCCAGTTGTGTAAATCATTGTTGGCCTCTTCGTATGTTGTCGAATTCACGACACCCACGCGATAACCTTTCTGAGTCAGGCGCACCCCAAGGTCGGCATCTTCGGTTACATTATAAGGGTCCCAGCCCTGCAACTCTCTAAGCACATCCATTTTAAAATGATTGGATGTTCCCCCCAGAGGGATCGGGATCTTCAGTGCATCCAGGGCCGGGAGGTAAAAGTCAAACCAGAGGGAATACTCCATGGTAAACATGCGGGTCAACCAGTTCTCGGTTGCATTGAAATAATTCAGGCGAGCCTGAATCACCGCAGTGTTCGAAGGCGCCTTCCTGAAGGCCAGTACAACTTTCTTTAATTGATCAGCTTCGGGCGCATCTTCGCCATCATAAATAGTGATGAGTTCGCCTCTTGCAAAGTTTAACGCATAGTTACACGCCTTCGGTTTGGTTTTCGGTAATGAATCCGGAACCTTGATGATTTCGAAAATCCCCTCGAGACCCAGAGATTTTGCTGTCTCGATCGTTTCATCGTCATCTTCTTCAAGAATAATCTTGATATCCAGCTTGGACATCGGATAATCCAGATTCCTGAGTGCCTCAGCAAGGTGAGGCAGTGATTCAGACTCCTTGTACATTGGAACAAGGATTGTATACGTCGGTAAATCAGCATCCTGCACAGCCTCTACTTCCGCATCGGTGACCAGGTTATCAAACCTTTTATCTCCACCGATCCATGTAAACAACACACGCAAGCCAAAGTTGAGAATCATAAATACCGAAATAAACACATTAATCGCAATCAGCGTTGCAATCGGCCACATTGCCAGAGCAGCCAGTGTAATTGTCATCAGTATAAAGACAAATATCAGTTGTCCCATACTGAACACCTGGCTGGCTGAATACTGTGGCTGATCATTTCTCAGTTCATGCACTGATTTTTCGCTGAAAAATGCATCGCCATAATTCTGTAACGTCCAGACAATATCGAATTTTGAGGTCACCACAAAGTCAACAGGACCATCGACTACTTTCTCGATTTCCCGCATCACCCTGCCATCAAGATCAGCCACAGCCACCTTGGTCAAGCCGCTTTCCTTGCGCCATGGAATAAACAGGTTTTCAGAATATATATGATAGTATTCCTGAAGAACAAGTGCCTTATCCGGAGGCTCATCCATCAAATTCACGAAAGGCTTGCCAAAATGGTCGGCCAGTACTTTATAGAACTGATACGGGCGCACCCAACCCTTGGAAATAATGATATCCCCCAGCCGGGTCCCCCATTGTTTCTGAATAGTAATGGCTTCCTGAAGTCTTTCCTCGGTAATCAGCCCATTTTCAACCAGCAGATCGCCAATGCGCCCCTTTCTGAAATGATCGGTCAGCGCATCATAGAATTGCAGCGCTGTAATCCAGCCCTTGGCCAGCACGACTTCCCCAACCCGCAGGCCTTGCTCTTTCTGTAAGGAAAGAGCTTCGGCCAACTGGTCTTCGGTGATCAGCTTCTTTTCCAGTAAGCAGTCACCGATCCTGCGAGGTTGTGATGTCTCCATCTGAGTCATAATCGTCCGAACCTTTATTTCTTCGGAAGCTTGATATCGTCATCCTCAGTATTGATGTTGCTGTGATGCACACGCTGAGAATGAAGATCCTCTGCTGTCGGCATCTCAACATCATGGTCATCACCCGGTCCCTGACGACGGGAAATACGGAAGATATACACAATGAACAGGCTCAACAGGAACCACAACAGACCCAGCAGCCAGAAACGGTATTCACCCATGACAGCAAACCAGTCTTTCGTATCCGGATAATAGACCTCAGCCAAAGTAGGCTGCTTACTGTCAATACTCAGCAGAACACCATGCGCATCAATAAATGCCACATCGCCTTCAATCAAACGCAATTTCTTGTCAAATTGGTGTTTGACCAGTTCGGATGGAATCACCAGCAAACCATACGATGAAGATGCACTGGCAATCTGTGCAACAGTAATCTTCGGCAACACATTCACGCTGAAGAATGTTTTGCCATCCTTGTCCCTGATCTCAACCGGTCCCTTGTGCATGCTTACCGGTGCATCAAGGTTATCCAGATTGAAATTACCAAAAGCCACAAACGGGGCATCGGGATTCAAGGCATCAGCCTCTTTCACAAAATGAATCCTGGAATAATCCATGACAATTGGAAGGTCGGCCGTCACTCGCGAAATCAACTGCAGCGCATTCTCCGGATCTCTCAGATACTTCTCGGCAATGAATGTATCAAAGCCGGAAGAGAAATACTGCGCCAGACCAGAGAATTTCGAGGGAGCCTCATCTGTTTTCTTCACAATAATCGATGTGTCAGGAGTAATCTGCACAAAATCGGTTGGAAGAACACCGAAGCAATCGCCTGATACAACATCATGCTGCACGACAAAACGAAGGTTGTTGTACTGCTGCTGATAATCAACAGGCAGGGGCACAGAATAATCATGTTTCAAACCGTCATTCTCCAGTCGTTTTGAGAACACCATCACATCATTCAGGAATACATACAGTTCGTAATTCGGATCTGCCTCCCAGCGAACCGGTGCAATAATATTCAGATGCAGCATATCCAGTCTCGTGCCTGATGGCAGATCCTGAGGTGACAGCGTAGTACTCCACGTCGTCTCATTGCCGATATAGTGAGGTTCGGTATTCAGCTGATACAGCGGTAACGAATAATGCTCACTATCGGAATCCTTGGGCAAGGTCCGCATGGAATATAAACGGTCAGGCTTATTGAGGTCATAATGACGGCCAGCCGCAAGCAATTCCCAGTGTCCCTCTATCAGATACAGGGGCTGTACATCGTAAGGTTCTGAAACCGCGATAGAAGCCACACCGCCTGACCTGATCAGATTCAGATTATCTGCAGGTGTGCGGAACACATCACCACTCTTAAGCTCAACAAAACCCTTATGCAAACGTTTACCCTGCTCATTCAGCACCTTGATAATATCCGCCTTTGGAGCCACGACCACATCACCGATAACCGGCAGCCGTTTAATCACAATCTTCTTGCCGGCATTGGTTAACAGCTCCATGACCGCCATGGCGGCGGAAAACTGGGTTGCATCCAGATCACCTGTCGGCAATGACACAACAACCTTTGGAGGCAACATACGCCACGCATCCCGTATAGACCTGTCTATTGAACTGTAGGTGATATCCATAGCCGTGGTCGGCAGAATATGGAGGAAGCTGCTGCCGGCACGAACATCCAGACAGCGGTTTTTATCCACCAGCATACCGGCTTCAATGCTCACCTTCACCATACCGTCCCGGAACATGGATGACGGCAGCACGACTGCATTTTCATGCACCATATTATCCGCCTTGACAGTAATTTGAGTCAGGGGAACATCATTGATATAGATTCTTATATTGGACAGCGATAACAACATCTCCGAAGCGCGGTTTGACACCCGGAACACCCCGCCTCTGACGCTTGAATCCATCGGCGTCTTAAAATAGAAGTCCTGCAC
>JAUZQH010000062.1 GCA_030951065.1 Mariprofundus sp.
ATTCGGATTACTGGCACAAGCTGTCAACACAAGCCCGGCAGCAATGGCAATAAACATGATTCGTTTCATTTTTTGTTCCTCCGTAATTATCAAACAGTTCCTTTTACGCTTGTAACATAAAATCATTCTAAAGTGACGGGCAGAAATTAACCTTATCGAAAGTCTATATGCAATGACAGGCGTCACCAAGTGGAATTTGCACGCCATGTTCACTTAAGAAGAGAAACAAACACGCTTGCTATCCTTTTCGGCCCCGCTGTTTTCATTCATGATTGCGATATGGATACCGCAACGATTCGATTCAGCATATTTTTCATGGTTCTGTTGATCATGATCGCAGCTGAAGCTTTTTCCCCACGCCGGCCGTTAAGCCTTGGCCGAGCTCGATGGCCAGCCAATCTGGGTATCGTGGTTATGAATGCATTGCTTGTCCGCATCCTGCTGCCGGGCGGTGCGATTGCTGCCGCATTATGGGCCGGAGCTCGCGACTTCGGCCTGTTCAACTGGCTGCACTGGTCGGGCAGCGTGGAAATTATCGCAGCAGTCATTCTGCTCGATCTGATTATTTACGGACAACATGTGCTGTTTCATGCCGTGCCGGTATTATGGCGACTGCATATGGTACATCATGCCGATCGCGATATTGATGTCACCACCGGCCTGCGCTTTCATCCGATTGAAATCATCCTGTCGATGCTGATCAAGATCACCGTTGTTGCATTGCTTGGCGCACCTGTCCTGGCTGTTATCATTTTTGAGATCGTTCTCAATGGCATGGCCATGTTCAATCATGCCAATGTTCGACTGCCGGGAAAAGTGGATAAGCTGCTTCGGCTGCTGGTGATCACGCCGGATGTGCACCGGGTACACCATTCTGTCCTCAAACCCGAAACCAATAGCAACTACGGCTTCAATCTGTCTATCTGGGATCGTCTGTTCGGTACATACCGCGCGCAGCCGGAATATGGACACACAAACATGACCATCGGGCTGGAACATCTGCAATCCGCGCCAACGCACAGGCTCGGTTTTATGCTGCGCTTGCCGTTTAACGGTGATATCGGCCAGTATCCGATTTTCAAACATCAAAAAAGTCGGCATGGGTAAAACAGTATGAGTGAAAACAACCCGGATGAAGAGCAGGTAAACCGTTGCGAATGCGCCGGTAAAACATTTGAACAATTAAAAGCATTTGAAAATTTTGAAACAGCACAAGCCGCAACCCGGTGTGGCATCGAATGTGGTGGCTGCGTACCCTATATCAAGCTGATGTTCGCTTGTGGTGAAACCGCATTCGATATCGATGATCCGCGCCTGACCGAGTACGAATAAGTATGCAGGCAGGTCACAACCATCACCCGCTGATCGGTGCCGCCGCATTTGTGGTGATCATCGCCGGCATGCAGGCTGCCGCTTCGCTGCTGGTTCCCTTCCTGCTGGCCGCATTTATCGCCATCATCTGTCTGACACCACTGAACTGGCTGACCGGCAAACGAATCCCTGCTGCTGCTGCCGTGCTGATTATCGCGCTCGTCATCATCGTAGCGGGTTTATTGATCGGCGCTTTTGTCGGTTCCTCGGTGGCGGATTTTTCGCGGAATTTGCCAGCTTATCAGGATCGCCTGCAAGCATTGACCGGCAACACGATGCACTGGCTTGCCGGATGGGGCATTTCTATCTCTTCGCAGTCCCTGCTGGATACGCTCAACCCGTCTGCAGCCATGGGAATGGCCGGCAAACTGCTGTCCGGGCTGGGCAATGCAGTGACCAACACCTTCCTGATTATATTAACGGTGATTTTCCTGCTGATCGAAGCAACTGCCCTGCCGCACAAATGGATTGCCATTGGAGCCCGCGCACCATCCATGCAGGGCTTTCAACAATTTGTACGCAGTGTCAGCGCCTATTTTTCCATCAAAAGCTGGGTCAGCCTGGCTACCGGTATATTCATTACCATCTGGCTGGCCGTGATCGGTATCGATTACCCGCTGTTGTGGGGGCTGGTGGCATTCCTGTTCAATTTCGTTCCCAATATCGGCTCCATTATTGCTGCTGTACCGGCCATCCTGCTGGCGCTGGTGCAACTCGGTGGGGGCGAAGCCCTGCTGGCAGGGCTGGGCTATGTCATTGCCAATGTCGTGATGGGTAATGTGGTCGAGCCGCGCTTCATGGGGAAAGGTGTCGGGCTGTCCACACTCGTCGTTTTTCTGTCTCTGATCTTCTGGGGCTGGGTGCTCGGTCCGGTTGGCATGTTGCTCTCGGTTCCTCTGACCATGATTGTAAAGCTGGCACTGGAATCGAATGAACGAACTCAGTGGCTGGCCATCCTGCTTGGCCCGGATGTACCGAAAGCGTCGGATTGAGCATGGAAATCCTTTATCGCTGTCGTAAGTGCAACACAGCATTCAGGCTCGATGAACGAGAGGCGTGCCACTGCCCGAAATGCGGCAGTACACTGGCTGATCTGATTCAGCGCTTTTATTGATCCGTTTTTTTCAATAAATCCCCAAGAGCAGCGAGCCCTTTGTAGGTTGAGGCGGGGTCATCTTCACGTTGAATCCCGCCCTGGGCATCGGCCTCCAGATAGCGCTGGTGTTCATTATCGTGACAATAGATACACAGCAATTCCCAGTTGCTGCCGTCGGGCGGATTATTACTGTGATTATGATCTTTGTGGTGCACGGTAAGTTCACGCAACTGCTTGCCGGAGAAATCGCGCCCGCATCGGCCACAGACCCAGGGAAACAGTTTCAGGGCCTGCTCACGATAACTTTCCGTGTTACTCATGAATGTTGCTCGCCAGCCTGAATCCACGTCAAGGCATCATTATATTCATTAAAATGGAAATGTTTGAGCTCGGCACTGATAAAATGGGCGGCGATATGAGGAAAAATACTCAGCGCGGCTGAATCGGAAACCACGGCAAGTTTTTTGATATGCCGATGATGATCGCGCACAAAACGGAAATGACAGAGCATGCTGGCAAAGCTGTCCCAGCCGGGAAAAGATTTGGCGTGAATAATCAGTCCGGCCAGATTCCCCTGCTGTTCTATGATCGGATCCACTGCCTCAGCCACACGTGTGAAATCCTGCTCGCTCAACGCGCCCTCCGGACAAACCGTCAGAATGGCATGCTCCTCATCGATATTAAAATCAATCATCTCATCCCCCGTTCTCTTTTACGGCAGTTTCCGCCATATGCCAAACATCGCAGCCTGCCCGCAGTACCCGCCATCGTTATCGAGCAAATTCCATACCGTAGCCTGCTCGATCAGAAAACGCCGACCTGTACTGGAAATCCGAACACCGCAGTAATCATCGATATAACCGTTTTCTGTCACACGTTTGAGCAAAGCCTCCCGTTCAGCCCGAACCGGTGCTTCGGCGGACAACCTTGATGGCAGCTTCGTGAACGCAGCCCAGTCCATTTCAAATAATTCCTGCGCTGTGTGATTGGCGTAGTTGATCACAGGATCCGTTTCGGTTCCATGGGAAAGCAGGGCAAAGGGCGCAAAATATATTTTTCGGGCAGCAATGACGGGATCGAAGTCATCTTCCATCAAGCCACAACCGGACCAGTGTTTCAGACTGTCACTGAGCAGTCTGATATGATCCGTCAGAAACCCGTTTGCTTCGCATGGCTCGGGAAAACGCTTATTCACGCGGACATTTCCCGGCTGAACCACACTTATAGACGGGAGACATCCGCCAGATTCAGGAACAGGGCACGCAAACGGGCCAGCAGGGCCAGACGGTTGCCGCGCACCGCTTCATCTTCAGCCATCACCATCACATCATCAAAGAAGCTGTCCACCGGCGCTCTCATCCGGGCCAGCACGCTTAATGCAGGCGCAATACTGCTGTCAAAATCCGCAACAGAGACAGCGCTCTGGAAATCTGCTTCGGCCTTGACCAGCTCGTCATAGAGTGCGGTTTCAGCAGCTTCGCTGAACAGATCGATGTTCACATCAGCGGGAATGCTGCCCGCTTTTTTGAGAATATTGGCAATGCGTTTGTTAGCCGATGCAATCGCCTGCCCTTCTTCCGAGCTTTCGAAACCGGTCAGATGACGCGCAATCAACGCTTCCTGGTACAATGGTCGCGTTTCTGAAGAATGAACAGCGGCATCAATAGCGGTTCTGGAAAAGCCCAGATTGCTGCTTAAACCCAGCAAGCGTTCAATGACAAAATCATGCACCTTGACCCTGGTTTCATTTGAAATGGCAATGGTGACTCGCTGCTGGTTCCACTGTTTGGCCGCTTCATCAATCACCTTGTCCAGCGTCATATCAATCGGCTGCGTGGTATCGGTAAGCAACCGAATCAGGCCAATGGCAGCGCGGCGCAGCCCGAACGGATCGGCGCTGGCGGTCGGAATGCGCCCCAGATGGAAATAGCCCAGCAGTTTATCGGTACGTTCAATAATGCCGATAGCGCGGGCGATCCGGTTCGCCGGTAAATCATCCTCGGCGCCGGTCGGGGCATAATGCAGCGCGATACCATCCGCTACCGCATCATTCTCACCATCCATGCGGGCATAAATACCGCCCATATAACCCTGTAGTTCGGGGAACTCCCCAACCAGTCCGGTAGTCAAATCAGATTTGCACAACAACGCTGCACGCTGGCCATCATTGGCATCGACTCCCAGTGCCGTGGCATTATCGAGCACAAACGCACGCATGCGACGCACCTGATCGCCGACCATGCCGAGGCCGTCCTGAAATACGATTTCGGACAATTTTTCAACACGGGTATCGAGCGATTGTTGTGGATCACGGTCAAAGTAAAAAGCCGCATCAGCCAGACGCGCATTGACTACGCGCTCGTTACCATGCGCCACGGCAGACGGATTTTTTGATTCGATATTGGCAACCGTGAAAAACACCGGGCTGACCTTGCCATCCGCATCACGAGCGGAAAAACAGCGTTGATGATGCTTCAGCTCAATCCGGCTCACTTCTTCTGGCAAGCGCAGAAAATTTTCATCATATCGAGCCGCGATCGCCTGAGGCCATTCGACCAGATCCGTGACTTCTTCCAGAAGCACCTCATCTGCCACCAGCTCAACGTCTTCAGCGACTGCAGCCTGCGCCAACTGTTCAGTAATCAGGGCTTTGCGGGCTTCTCGATCGGCACGCACGAATTGCGATTCCAGCCATGCAAACGGATCGTTCACATCCATTTCGCCAGACAATCCATGTACGCGGTGGCCCCGGCTTTCGATACCGGTTTTGACACCGGCAAAGCTGAAATCAATCAATTCATCACCCAGCCGCGCCACCATCCAGCGAATCGGACGAATAAATGCATCCGAACGCGAATCCCCGTCCTGCCATTGCATCTGCTTGGGACTGGGTAATTTACGCAGAATTCCCGGCATGGCTTCAGCGATAATATCAGCAACCGGGCGTCCGTTGAGGGTGCGCACCGCTTTCATATAGTTACCTTTGCCATCGCCCTTGTCAGCCAGTTCAAATGCATCCAGCGACAGGCCGGATTTTTTGGCAAAGCCATGCGCTGCCCCGGTCGGTTCACCATCCTTGAATGCCACCCGTTCCGGCGGCCCCCAGATCGTTTCCTCACGGTCAGCCTGCATGACAGGGCAATTTTCAGCGTGCAATAGCAGGCGGCGCGGTGAAACACCGAGCCGGATATTAGCAGGAGCCACATCGGCAGCGGCCAGCAGCTTCTCCACAGCATCTTTCAAAGCAGCACCCATGCGCGGCGCTACGCCGGCAGGGATTTCTTCGGTTCCGATTTCCAGTAACAGCGGCTGCATATTGTTCATGACTCTGCTCCTGCATACGCATGCGAAACGGTGCGGGCGAGGCCGCGCACGCGTCCGATAAAACGTTGTCTTTCGGCCACGGAAATTGCGCCGCGCGCATCGAGCAGATTAAAGGCATGGGAAGCTTTCATCACTTCCTCATAGGCAGGCAGCACCAGATTCTTGTCAGTCAGACGTTTGCATTCGCTCTCAGCATGATCGAATTGTTCATGCAGCCAGCTGCTGTCGGCTTCATCAAAATTGTAGGTGGAGAATTCCACTTCATTGCGGTGGAACACTTCGCCGTAGCTCGTCTGTTTACCGTTTTCGGTTTCCACCCAGACCAGGTCGAATACATTTTCAACGCCCTGAATATACATCGCCAGCCGTTCCAGCCCGTAGGTGATTTCCCCCGGTGTGCGGGACAGCTCCACCCCGCCGACCTGCTGAAAATAGGTGAACTGGGTAATTTCCATGCCGTTGAGCCACACCTCCCAACCCAGCCCCCAGGCACCGAGCGTGGGCGATTCCCAGTCATCTTCGACAAAACGGATATCATGCACCTCCGGATCGATACCGATGGTGCGCAGCGAATCGAGATAGAGCTCGAGGATATTGTCCGGAGCAGGCTTCAGAATCACCTGAAACTGGTAATAGTGTTGCAAACGGTTCGGGTTCTCGCCGTAGCGCCCGTCAGTCGGGCGGCGGCACGGCTGCACATAGGCCGTGCTCCAGTCCTTGTCATCGAGTACACGCAGGAAGGTGGCCGGGTGAAATGTGCCGGCACCCATTGATGAATCATAGGGTTGCTGTACCACACAGCCCCGTTTGGCCCAGAATTGCTGCAATGTAAGAATCAAATCCTGAAACGTTAACACGATAACCCCTCATATTATGGCTGAAAAAACCGAACGGCAAACCTAGCTGCGCATG